>JBDTZD010000076.1:0-5353 GCA_040005335.1 Pyrinomonadaceae bacterium
TCGCGGTAAAGTTTTGTCGTTTCGTAACCGGAATTGTCCTGCACCGAGGTAATTCCGTATTTCCGCGCCATCTCAAGCGCGAGTTCCAAACCCTGCTGCATCATCGCCGGAGTCGGTTGCGGAATCAATTTAGCGATTAGGCCTTGCGCGGTTTCCTTCAAAATCCCCGTCGCTTCGCCCGTTGCGTCGCGTTCGATCTCGCCGCCTTCCGGACTTTTTGTGTCGTTTGTAATTCCTGCAAGTTTCAAAGCCGCCGAATTTATCCAGGCAACGTGGCCGTCAACTCGCACAAGGAAAACCGGCTTGTCAGGCGCGATTGCGTCTAAATCTTTTTTTGATGGAAATTTGTTTCCCCAAACGGTGTGATCCCAACCGCGCCCGATAATCCATTCGCCTGACTTTGTTTCTCGAGCTTTGGCGGCGACTTTTGCCGTTGCTTGCGCAAGCGATTTTGTGTCAGTCAGATTTACTGTCAAAAGCGATAACGCGCCCCGTAGAAAATGAACATGCGCGTCATTAAAACCAGGCGTGACCAGTTTTCCGCGCAAATCAATTTCCTGCGCTCCTTGAAACTGATTGCGAATCTCGGCGTTTGTCCCGACGCCGACAATTCTCTCGCCGTCAACGGCGACGGCTTCGGCAATTGTGTATTTTTCGTCTGCGGTGAAAATTTTGCCGTTAAAAAGCACGAGCGAAATTTGGCGCTTGGCTTGGGCGAGACCTAATGACGGAGTAAGCAAAACGATTGCTAATATTAATATGCTTAATTTTTTGGTCATAAAAAATGAACTTCACACTGGGAGCGCAGGCATCCTTACCTGCATGAGCGCGAAAGCGCGAAAACTCGTGTTGCGAATTATGCTAGGTAAGTCTTAACAAAACTTCGTTTGCCAAGCAAACGGGGCAGGTAGGATGCCTGCGCTCCCAGTCAATGAAATGCGCTGCTAAATTGCCAGTCGCTCGGTCTTTCGCAAAGTCTGGCTTTGACCGGATTGTTCTCAATATATGTAATTGTTTTTTCGTAATGTTCGCGGTTTCTAATATAACGGTCAAATGACTCTTCCTGCCATAATTTTCCTTTACGTCCAAGCATTTGGTTGACTTTATTTGAAGTAAACGATTTGAGCGAATGCAAAATCCGTGAAAGTGCAACTCCAGCGTTTGGGGTCAAAAGCAGGTGAACATGGTTTGGCATAATTATCCAAGCCGAAAGTCGGTAAAGTGAGTTATCGTGAAAAAGTAAAGCGTTTTGGACAATTGCAGCTATTTCAGGGTTTAGCAGAAAACATTCGCCAAAACCTTGATCAAGATATTTCTCGATACGACGATTCAAAAGGATTTCACGCTCGGTTTCCGGTTCGCCCGCAAGTTCGCCTCGCCAGCCCAATAAGACATCTTGTGGAAGTGAATCATGCAGCCGAAAAGTAATGAATTGTGTTATCTCGCCGCCGTCGAAATGCGATAGATAACCGCGGCTGTACCAACGCCTTGAGCCATCTGGTTTTGCCCCATACAAATTCATGCCTTTTTCGCTGGGAGCGCAGGCATCCTGTCTGTACGCTTGCGCGAGCAAGCGAGAAAAGCGTCACTATTCGGCGGCCACTTTTAACCAGCGCCTTGTTCGCGCTTTCGCGCTCATGCAGGCAAGGATGCCTGCGCTCCCAGTGCGTTGATGATTTTATCTCTGTCCCGCTTTTATTAAAACTGATGTGAACAATGTATTCTTATTTTTTGATTTCGACAAAAATTGGAGGACAGTAAATAAGATGAAAACCGAAACTATGCAATTTGAAACGGCAAACGGTGCGACAACAGCCTTTATCGCCGCGCCCGATAATGCTGCTGCGGAAACGCCGATTGTAATTTTGATTCAAGAATATTGGGGCTTAAACGATCACATCAAAGACATCGCCGGACGTTACGCGAACGAAGGTTTTCGCGCCGTCGCGCCGGATTTGTATCGCGGCAAGCTTGCCGGCAATCCGCAGGAAGCCGGACAGTTTATGCAGGCGCTTAAAATTGAAGATGGTGTTGACACGATTAAAAATGCTGTGGAAAATGTGCGAGAAACCTACGGTGCAACTAAATTTGGCATTACAGGTTATTGCATGGGCGGGACTTATGCGTTACGAGCGGCTTGCGACCTGCCGTATTTTCACGCCGCCGCGCCTTTTTACGGCGATATTCCGCCGGAAGAGATTTTACAAAAATTAAAAACACCGGTCGTCTTTTTTGCCGGAACAAAAGACAAATGGATTAATCCTGAAAAGGTAGCGCAACTTAGCGAAATCGCTGAAAAGTACAATCTGCCGGTAGATACCATTTCTTACGCAGCCGACCACGCTTTTTTTAACGACACGCGCCCCGAAGTTTATGACAAGGACGCAGCGAACGATGCCTGGGCAAAAGTGATACAGATTTTTAACGACAATTTGTAAAAAGTAAACTGTTTAATCAATTAAAGATTTTAACTCTTCTCTATTGGGAAGAGCAGTTCGCGCACCGAGCGCGCGGCATTTGAGCGCGGCAACTCCGTTGGCGATTTTAAGACTGGTTTCAATTTCTTCGCCCGCGAGCAATCCGTAGAGAAACCCGGCGTGAAAAGCATCGCCCGCGCCGGTTGTGTCTTTGCATCCGCCGGGAACTTCGTAGGCTTTTGCCGAAAGAAAAACCCCATCCGCATAAACCAAGCCGCCGTTTTTCCCTTTGGTTTTGCCAACGAGCGCGCAACCGTACCGATTTTGAATTTCCTGTAAAGCCTCGCGCTCGTCCGCAATTCCGGTTAGAATGTGCGGAAAATCGTTTGACGAAATTAAAATATCAACAGCGGGCAGCAGATTTTCCAGCCCTTTAAATACGTTATCAACATCAACCGAGACGATTGCGCCGGCGGTTTTGGCGGCTCTGGCGAGACTTAAACAAGCCGCCGGATCATTGGCGTCGGTATGCAAAATTTTGGCAAGCGCGGCAGGTTCGGTCGGCGTATTTTCGATTGTGTAAGCCAGTTCCGCATCTCTGTTCCAGATGACCGTCCGCTCGCCCGTTTTTTCATCAATTAAAATAAAAGCGATGCGCGTTCGCGCACCATCAATTTGTTCGCAAAAGTTAGTGTTAACGCCTTCCGCACGTAAAGTTTCAAGTCCGAAGGTTCCTTCTTTGTCTGTTCCGAAACGTCCCATGTAGGCGGTTTTTGCGCCCAGCCGCTGCAAGCCGGTCATCGCCGAAGCAATTTGCCCGCCTGCTGCCTGTAAATAATTAGTCAGTTGCATTTTCGAGTCAAACTTGGGGAATTCTGGGACAACGATTAAGTAATCAACTGCATTCTCACCAAAGCCGAGAACGTCGAACTCTTTGTTCTGCACTAATTCAACGGGAATTTTCATGGTTGTCGCCTAAATCAAGCATCATACAACGCGCCCGCTTGAAACAAAAATTTCATCTTGCCCGTCAAAAAATTTGTCAAAAAGTGTTGCAAAATTCTTTTCAGCCCGTTAGATTGAACGTCTGAAGTGAAAATTTAATTTTGCGGGATACGCAATAAATTCTTTTGTAAATTAACCGGAGGAAGGTAAATGCAGATAACTAATTTTTCTGAAGAAATAGACAACTTTTGGGCGGCGACGGGTGGCGTAATGCCTTCGTTCGAGCCTGCTAAATTTGGTACTCCTGACGACTATAACGAAGAAGAAGGAGTTTATTCGGATGAGGACGATGATCTTGTTGATGACGATGATGATTTAGACGATCTGGACGATCTTGAGGAGGATGACGAAGACGATTTGGACGATCTCGATGATGACGAGGACGACTTAGACGATCTAGATGATGAAGACGATGATTTAGATGATTTAGATGATGACGATGACGATCTTGATGAAGACGAGGAGGAGGAAGAAGAGGACGATGGTTTTTAATATTTAACAGTTTAGTATTAAACAGTTATCAGAAGACTTTCAAATCGTTCTGCGATTAATAACTGTTTACTGTTGGCTGTTAGTTGTTGATGTGTAACCGACGCGGTTTTGTCGAATAATCAGGTCTTTTCGCACAATCTCAATTTTAACCGAATGAAAACGCCCATCGCGGCGTTTTTCTTCGGCCGGATAAAAAGCCAAGAGATATGAAGCCGTGACATCTTCGGCAAGCGAGCGAAAAAGCGGCTCAAAATCTTTGTCAGTCGCATAAACGTTTTTGCCGCCGGTTTTCTCCGCCAAGCCTGAAACGTCCAAGGGAGTTGGCAGAGGTTTCTTTGACGGAGCGAGTGAGATTTTGGAAAATGATGGCAGCGTCACCGTAAAAATGCTGATTTCCGATTTGTTGGCGCGTTCAATAACGGTGCTGGAGGCTACTGTGTCTCCGACCGGAAAACCGTCTGTGACAACAATAATTGATTTCTTTACCGGAATCTGCCCACGGTAACGCGGCGCTTTACGGTCAAGTAGTCTGACGGCGTCGTCAACTGCGTCGTAAGTATGCGTCGAAAGCCCGGAAGGTTCGCGCAACAACTTGTCATAGGCTTTTTCGAGCTTGTCTCCGTCATTAGTAAAAGATTGTAGAATCCTGACATTCATACCGAATGTAGTAATTGCAAAGCTGGCATTTTTATCTGCCAAACGCGCGATAAAAACTCGCATTGCATCACGCAGTCTGCCAAGTTCATCCGGTCTCACGCTGCCCGAAATGTCCAATGCGAAAACAATCGCTATGGGGCGCATACCGTTTGCTTTTTGCGTTTGCTCAAAAAATTCGACTGCCCGCTCCTGACCATCTTCATAAATTTTAAAATCTTTTGCCGAGAGCCCGCGCACAAATTTTCCTGCGGCGTCCGTAGCCGTTACATCAAACGTCTGCAAATCCGTATCAATTTTGATAACATCGTCCTGCGCGCGAGCATTTCCGGCAAACATAAACGTTATCATCAATGTAAAAAGTTGAAGTGCGGGCAGGACCGTTTTCATAATTTAGGGTTACGCAGCAAACATTAGATGCGGTTAGCTTCGAGTATAAAGCTATTAATGGAAGATTTTGAACTGCCAAAACTTTATCCGATTACAGACACCGGAATTTCCGGGTTGTCGCACGCCGCGCAAGTCGAAAAACTCGTTGCAGGCGGCGCCAAACTCATTCAATTACGCGAAAAGCATCTCGCCCCAAAAGTTTTTTTTGAGGATGCAGTCAAAGCAATTAAAATTGCTCGTCAGCACCGGGTTAAAATTTTAATCAACGACCGCGTTGACATCGCGCTTTGCGCCGGAGCTGACGGCGTTCACCTAGGACAAACAGATTTGCCGCCCAATGCGGCGCGAAAGATTTTGGGTAACGGGGCAATTATTGGATTTTCTACGCACAACGC
>JBDTZD010000258.1:0-18118 GCA_040005335.1 Pyrinomonadaceae bacterium
ACTATTTACTGCTGACGGCTTTTTTCTGTGCGGCGGCGGCTTTTTTGTTGAGATATTTTGCCCAGCGTTCAAGAATTGGTCGAAAGGGCTTGAATATTTTTGCACGGCGACTGCCTTCAGCCTGTTTCTCGCCCCACGCTTTTAAATGCCGTTCGGCGTATTGCCTGACTTGGCCTTCGATTTGAGTGCGTTTGACCGAATGCCGGAGCGTTAAATAATAATGCTGCCCGACGAGCGAGAAAACAATTGCAGCGAGATTAGACTTAAAACCCATGCGCGGCATCAGGCGGTTAAAATAAGTTTCATACGGACGCAAAAGCGCGCCGATTGAGATTTCAAGCCAGGCATTTTTGCCTCCAACTTTCGGGTGGTAAAGTCCGGGTAAATCTTGACCTTTTGGCAACTGTGCATTTTTCAGACGCGGATCGTTGATAAAATCAACCAGCTTTACTTTATCTAACCCTCGCGAATGTTCGACCTGGACGCCAGCCAGTATCTTTTCAAGATCTTTCTCCGCATTTTTGGGAAGTTTTATTGAAGATGTATTTTCAATTTTGATTGCCATATAAATTTTGTGATTTATTAACTTTAGAAAGCCTGGCTTAGTTCGTCAAGGCAGATGCCTTTTCGCCGATTGACAACAGTAGTTGTTGCCGAACGGCAACAGTGCAAAGTGCAAAGTGCAAAGTTCAAAATATAAAACATTACAATTACGGCATTTACGTAATCAGCTGAACTTGGCACGTTTTCTGCTTAAAGAAGCGTAACTTTAAATCTTAGACTTTGCACTTTAAAACTTGAAGCAGACAACACTCGCAGCAAAAACCGAAACAAGCGGTATTGGACTTCACACAGGCGTTGAGGTTAATTTAGCTTTAAAACCCGCGCCGCCAAACACCGGATATATTTTCGTTCGCACCGATTTGGATGATTTCGAGATTCCAGCAAGCGTCGAATATATTTCGCGCTGCGCATACGCGACGACGCTGATGCGCAAAGGCGTAATTTTATCAACTGTTGAGCATCTGCTGGCGGCTCTGCGCGGCGCAGGAGTGGATAATGCTTTCGTAGCCATTGACAATATTGAAATGCCGATTATGGACGGGTCGAGCGAGGTTTTTATTGATTTAATAGACCGCGCCGGAATTGTCGAACAAGATGCGCCGCGCCGCTTTTTACAAATTTGCGAACGAGTCGAAATTGAACAGGGATCGCGCCGCATGAGCATTGAGCCATCCGACAAATACGAAATTGAATGTCTGATAGATTTTCCGCACCCCTTTATCAAAACTCAAACTTATAATTTTACGCTCTCAAATGGCTCGTTTATGCATGAGATTTCCGCCGCCCGCACCTTTGGATTTACACAGGAAATCGAAATGCTCCGAAAGGCAAATCTGGCGCTTGGCGGTTCGCTTGACAACGCCATTGTACTGACGGAATCCGGAATGTTAAATGAGACGCCTTTGCGTTTCCAAAACGAATTCGTCCGCCACAAAATTTTAGATATTATCGGCGATCTGGCGCTTTTGGGAATGCCGTTTTTGGGCAAAATCAAGGCTGAGCGGAGCGGCCACTCTGTCCACGCCGCGCTAATGTCAAAATTATTGAAAACAAGAAACGCTTGGGAAATAGTGGAAAAAACTCAAAGTGCAGAGTGCAGAGTGTAAAGTCTAAATCAAAAGTCCAAAATCAAGGTTAATTTCCGTTTATTAAGCCTTGAATTTTGAACTTTGCACTCTGCACTCTGCACTTATTTATTCCAATCCGGCGTGTGAAAAATTCCTTCCTCGTCAATACGCTGATAAGTATGCGCCCCAAAAAAATCGCGCTGCGCTTGAATCAGATTGGCTGGCAGTCGTTCCGAACGAAAAGCGTCAAAATATGACAGTGCCGACGAGAGACACAAGGCAGGGACGCAGCTTCTGGTGAATTGCTCGATTATAGCGCGCCAATCCTCACGGTTTTGATTGAGAATTTCGGCAAATTTTTCGTCCAAGATTAAATTTGGTAAATCAGGATTATCTGCAAAAGCGCCGCGCATTTCTTCGAGCAAGGCGGAACGAATAATACAACCCCCGCGCCAAATTTTAGCGATTTCCGAGAGATTCAAATTGTAATTTTTCTCAACCGAAGCTGTTTGCAGCAAAGACATGCCCTGAGCGTAAGTGACGATAAACGAACTGAGAAGCGCGTTTTTTAACTTTTCGACGAATTCTTTTGGATTTTCCGCAAAATCCTGCTGTAATTCAGAATTTTGGGGATTGTTGGAGGCAGCGGTTTGCCCAATTGTCTTGTCTGCTTGCCCGCCGATGCTTTGTTTATGCTGCTCGCTGATGGCGGTTTCCGTTTCCTGCGCGGCGCGTTCGCGTTTTGCTTCCTGCGGTTCCTGCTCGCTCGAAACGGTTTGGACGGATTGTGTTTCACCAATTTGGTGTTTATTTGCTCCGGCTTTCAAAGTTCCGTAAGTGTTCGCAATTAAAATCCGGGCATCTTTTTGGGCGGAGATTTGGCGCATTGAAACAGCCGAATCAATTGTTGGAATCGGCACGCCAAAATCCATTGCCGCCTGCGAAGTCCATTTGCCAGTGCCTTTTTGCCCGGCTTTGTCCAGAATCATTTCGACAAGCGGTTTATGAGTTTTATCATCAACTTTGCGCAAAACTTCGGCCGTAATTTCGACCAGAAACGAATTAAGCTCAGCATTATTCCATTCAGCAAAAGTCTGGCTCATTTCGTCATAATTCATCTTCAAAACACGGCGCATAAAGTCAAAAGTCTCCGCCAAAATCTGCATTAAACCGTATTCAATACCGTTGTGAACCATTTTGACGAAATGCCCGGCTGACCCTGCGCCCATGTACGCCACACAAGGCTCGCCGTTGACTTTTGCCGCAACGGTTTCCAGGATCGGGCGAACGAGTTCGTAAAACTCTTTTTTGCCTCCCGGCATAATGCTGGCGCCATGTCTGGCTCCTTCTTCGCCGCCGGAAACGCCGACGCCCATAAATTCCACACCTTTTTCCAGCAAGGCGGCTTCGCGGATGTCAGTGTCGGTAAAATGCGAGTTGCCGCCGTCAATAATTAAATCTCCAGCTTCGATGTGCGGCAAAAGATCATTGATCACCGAATCAACGATTTTGCCCGCCGGCACAAGCAGCATTATTTTGCGAGGTTTAGCAAGCTTGGCGCAAAAATCTGCGATCGTTTCCGCCGCCTCAACTGCCTTGCCGCTTCCTTCAGCTAAGAGAGAACTGCGCTTTTCAGCGTCCAAGTCATAGCCGACGCATGAAAACCCGTTATCTGCCACATTGAGCAAAAAATTTCTGCCCATGACGCCTAAACCAACCATTCCAAATTGTGCATTTTCCATAAATTGATTATCTATCCCAAAATTTCGCCAACTCTAAATCAGTCTCCCAATTTTTACCGTTGTCTTCAAATGTCCACCATGCGGATAAGACAGCTTGAGCAAAAGCCCATTTCCGTAAAATTTGCGGCTCGACTGTAAATGCTTCGGCAAATTTCGAAACGGCATCGTTTAATTTTTTGCGCACATCGGGCGCGGACGAGAGCCACAAGACGTGATTGTTCAGAAAAACGCTGATTTCGTAACCGATTTCCCCAATAATTCCCTTTGGGTCAATCACTAAAAATGGTTCTCTTTGAGCAGACAAAATGTTTTCGTGATGAAAGTCACCGTGCAGCAAAAACTTTTGTCCGCCTTTTAATTCATTGTAAAAATCGCGCGCTTTTCTGATGGCGTGACTCGGAAACATTGTATTTTCCGCCGCATCAAACACTTTAAACCAATTTTCCAGCGGAATGAAGTTATGACCCGGAGTTGGTTCTCGCCAAATTTTTAGTAAAACTTGAATCGCAATTTCAACTGCTTTTGCATCATTTCCCCGAAAGACTGTTTTTAAATGTGCGCCCGGCGTTAATTTTTCAATTAACAGAGCATACCGCGTTTTATCAATTCTCAACATTTTTGCGGCGCCGTTACCATTAAAAATTTTTAACATTTCCGCTTCGTTAAAGATCGGTGAATTTTCTTGGGGAAAACCAATTTTTAAAACCGCCGCGCTCCCATTCTCCAAAATACACGGCGCCACAAAATGATATGACAAATTTGGAAAAGGTTTCGCAACTTTGAGCGACCAGTTCTCTTGAATTTCTTCAATAAGCTGCGGCAAGTCAGTCAGCCATTTCGCGCCTTCGGCGGTGTGCATTTCAATAATGGTGTGAGTAAACTTATCCGGCAAGTTCTCTGGCACCATCTCCATCAATTTAAGATTAATGTTTGAGCGATTTGCGCAGCAACACGGGCGTTTTGTTTGAGCAGAGCGAGATTTGCACGCAAAGTCGCGCCGCCAGATTGTTCAGCCATTCGCCGCAGTAAAAAAGGCGTCATTTCTTTGCCGGTAATGTTTTGTTGAGCGGCTTCGCGCAAAGCTTGCGCGAGAAAATTTTCGGCTGTTTCGGGCGGAATTTCAAACTCAACTGGCACTGGAACGGCGAGCAGAATTGCGTTTTTCAGTTTGAGTGCATCGCGTGCGGCGATGATTTTTGCAACTTCTATTGCGGTTTCAGCGCGAGCGTCAGTTTTCAAATTGCTAGTCCGGGAGTAAAACGCTGGAAATTCGTCTGTTTTCCAGCCCACGATGCAAACGCCGTTTGTTTCGAGCCATTCGCGCGTCGCCGGCAAATTTAAAATTGATTTTGCTCCGGCGCAAACAATTGTGATCGGTGTGCTGGCAAGCTCTGGCAAGTCTGCGGAAACGTCATATTGGTTGCCGCGATGGATACCACCGATGCCGCCGGTGGCGAAAACTCTGATTCCGGCTCGGTCAGCAAAAAACGCGGTTGTGGCGACGGTTGTTGCGCCGTTTAATTTTTTGGCGAGGGCAATGGGCAAATCACGTCGCGAAAGTTTGGAGATGTTATCTCCATTAGCGAGAAATTCAATTTGCTCGGAGTTTAAACCAATGTGCGGAACGCCTTCTAAAACGGCAATTGTAGCCGGAGTGGCTCCTGCATCGCGCACTATTTGTTCAACTTCTACTGCAAACTTTAGATTATCGGGGCGCGGCAAACCATGCGCAATAACAGTTGATTCAAGCGCCACGACCGGACGGTTTTCCGCAAGTGCGGCGGCAACCTCTTCGTTAAAGTTAAACTGTTCACCGTTCACTTGGAATTTACTTAATCAATTTTCCGATTCGGTCAAAGCGCGGATGAGTGAGACATTCAACAAAGCTTATTTCTTTGCTCTGATCACAAGACCAGTAAATAAACATTGGTCTGCCGACGACGAGATCGCGCGGAACAAACCCCCAAAAACGGCTGTCTTCACTATTATCGCGGCTATCGCCCATTACATAGTAACTATTGTCAGGGACACGCTCTGGTTGTCCCCGCTTGGCATGATACTGTCCTCTAGCTAAAGGTAATAGTCCATGTTCAGCTTCTTCCATCGTATCGGAATTATAATAAACGTCATAAGTTTCGCCTTCTTTGCGCGGCGGGTCGTTTATAATTTTAAGAGTAACTTTACCAGGATTTCTCGCTCCGAGAGGCGCCTCCGCAGTAATCCGATGCTCTGGGAGAGCATCGCCGTTAATATAAACTGTGTTATCGCGGAATTCAACCATATCACCGGGTAACCCAATGACGCGCTTGACGTAGTTTGTTTGATAGGGCGTATATCCAGTTAATTTATTTTGTTCCGGATTATGGGGATTACCTGGATATTTGAAAACAATAATGTCGCCGCGTCTAATTTCTCGCATTGGCAAAAACGGCAACGTTGGGCCGGGCGCAAAAATAAATTTGTTGACCAGCAAATTATCGTCGGTGTTGATTGTATTTTGCATCGAGCCGGTTGGAACAGTGACCGCTTGAACAATAAAAGTCATTCCAAAAAACGCCATGATTAGCGTGACGACAAACGATTCAAAATATTCGCGAAAAACACTTTTTTTGATTGTTGGCGTCTCAGGTTTAGCAGCTTCAAGACTTGAGTTCTTTTTGCCGTCGGTTGTTTTCACAATCGGTGTTGAGACTTCGATGCGGTTTGCGGGTTTGCTCATTTCAAAATCGTAGAAAAGTTTGCGCTCTCTGTCGAGTGCGGAAGCGTCTATCTTGGCAAAAACTGGCTTAAATTGTTTCAGCTTTGACAGTATCAATAATTTCAAGAGCCAGTTTTGCCGCCATCATCGCGGCTGTTTTAATAGTTGTACCGGAGCCCTGCACGTTTCCGGCGTCCCATTGGGCTTCAACGTGGAAAGTCCGGCGATGCGGCGGACCTTCGGTACGAACGACATTGTAAACGGGCGCGGCGCGTTTTTCGGCTTGCAGACGTTCCTGCAAAACGGTTTTGTAATCGGTCGCGG
The DNA here is from genome assembly GCA_040005335.1 of Pyrinomonadaceae bacterium. Lineage (GTDB taxonomy): Bacteria > Acidobacteriota > Blastocatellia > Pyrinomonadales > Pyrinomonadaceae > JBBQUS01. The sequence continues at coordinate 6,396 of JBDTZD010000258.1, forward strand.
TCGCGGGCGTAATAGTTTGTAAATCCTCGCTGAAAATACGTTCGACAAAATCCTTTGCCGTCCGGTAACCACCATCCAGAAAAACCGCGGCGATGACAGCTTCCATCGTATCGGCAAGAATCGTTTGTTTGAGTCGTCCACCGGTTTTTTCTTCGCCGCGTCCCATCTGCAAAAAATCACTCAAGCTGAGCTTTTCAGCCGCCTGCGCAAGTGAAATAGCGGACACCAGACGGTGTTTCATGAGCGTCAACTCGCCTTCGTCGGCGTCTGGAAAACGCTCAAAGAGTGATTCCGCGACGGTCATCCCTAAAACCGAATCACCGACAAATTCGAGAGATTCATTGTGAAGGTGCTTGACGCTCTCTTCGAGCCCCGGAGCAATCCTCTCGTGCGCCCATGAGCGATGAGTCAGAGCGCGTTCGAGCAGCTTTGGGTTTTGAAATTTGTAATGCAGCAATTGCTCAAAATCTTGCAACGCCGCAGATTTGTCACAGTCTTTCATTCTAAAAGAAAACGTCTAACAATTAAACGAGCCGGACGCGAGCTTTTGATAACTCTGGACACGTCCGGCTGTTCATTATTTCAAATTATTGAAACAAAGCTATTTCTTGCCTTTGCCTTTTTTCGGGGCAGGCTTTTTCGTCGGAGTTGCTGGTTTCGTTGTGCTGTCGCTTGCTTTTGCCGGAGTGGATGTCGCCGTCTTGGTCGGAGTCGAACTATCGCCGGACGTTGCCGCAATGCTGGCGGTTGCTGTCGTCGGCGTGGCTTCGACAACCGGAGTGACCGGTGTTGACGGGTCAGTTATCGGTTTGGCGCTTAAACCTGAAACATAAGCATCAAGCCCAGTCGCTTCGCCGCTATGACGCAGTTTATAAATTTGCGTCAAGGTGTCGTTGATTTCCTTAGCAACCTCAGGGGTTTTCGGATTAGCTTTAGCTTTGGTGTAAGCATATCCATAAGCTTCCATCGCGCGGTCAGCGTATGCTTTCCAAGTTCCGGCAAGTTTATTTTTATCTTCTTCGCTGACAGTCGCATCATCTTTTTTAGCGTTATACTCTTCAGCCGCTTTGGTGTATTGATCAAGATACCAATCGCCAATTGCGCGATACGGAACGGGCGAGGGGGCGATGTCGGGCGAGTTAAACTTGGTTGTTTGATAGAAGTAAGGCGCGGCATCTTTTTTATTCTGCATTCGGAATTGATGAATGTATCCGAGATCGTAATTTAACCAAGCCAGCGCATCTTCTTTGCTTTTATACGGAGCCCAGTTGTTGGCATCCGGTACTTTGCCGGCGTTGATTCTCTCAATGGTAGCTTTAGCGGTGGTCACCGTTTCGCTGTTAAAGGTATCAACTTTTTTGTTGGCTTGGATGAAGCCGTTGTCCACCATAAACATCATGATTGAGGTGTTGGTCGTATCATTAGGATAATCAGTGAGCAAAACCTTTCCAGCGGCAAAAACCTCAGCCGCGTTTCCGGCGGCTACGGCATCATTAAATCTCTTAATTTTCGCCTCTTTTATGACTTGTTCTCTACGTTCTTCTTCCTTTTTAATCCAACCTTTCTTGGTAGGATCATTGGGATCTCCTAGAAAATAGACAATAATGTCGGCATTATCAGTGCAGTTTGGCGCATTATATTTCTGCACATACTCTTTAGCTGCATCATATGCTACTTTCTTCTGATCTTCTGTGCCTTTGTAATTTGCCAAAAACACATCTTTGTAGAGTTTATCCCTTTCAGCCGTATTGCACGCTTGCGCGGCAGCAGGCGACGCGGTGGTTGTCGGAGTCGTGGTTGTTTGAGCAAAAAGCGGCACGGCAGCAAAAACGAGAGCCGATGTGCTCAAAAGTATTCCATTAATAATCTTTTTCATCTGTTGCATCTTCCTTCCTTGCAATATCACAAATTTTAATAGTTTATTGAGTCCACATCTGGCTTTTCGCTTCCTTATGTGTGCCGTTTTCTGATGTTTTCATTGACAAGTTGGTTGCTAAAAAATTGCGCTGGACGCTGCAAGTCAGCAATTTCGACAACAAACAAAACGGTGGTGAAAACCAAATGTGACATTGAAATATCACGCAGTTTGCGCTGTGCTGTCAAGAACTAATCAACAGTCAACAGTTATCAGTTAGCAGTCAACAGCGAATAATTAAATATTTTGCATTCTAAAAATGATGTTAACAATAAAAAAAGCAGCTAACAGATATGATTTTCTGTTAACTGCTAGCTGTTGACTGTTGACTGCTTTTATTGTGGAACCACGCGGGGGCGATTTTTGATTGGTTGCGGAACGGGCGTTGACTGAACATTTGGCGCGATTAAATCAGAGGGACGCGACGTATATTCACCTTTTTTCGTGTGCGGCGTGTTAATCGTATTTGGCTGTCCAACCGGACGCATCAGGACTGTCGGTTTGACCAGTTTGACGGTATCCGCCGGACTATTTTGAACGATGTTCGTGGTTTCCCCAGCCGTTTCGCTCGCCTCGTCTTCTTCGTCGCTCAAAACGGTTGCAGTTTTGAGGTCAATTTTGGGACGCGGCGCGACAGGTTGCGGCGCGCCCGCTAGAAGCGGTTGCAGGGCGTGAATTTTCGGTGCCAGCGCCTGGTAAACTTGTCCAGCGACCGCCGCCGCCCATTTCCCGCGCTCCTGTTGTCCGCGCGTGATTACTACCACGGCGTATTTCGGGCTGGCAATAGGAGCGACCGAAGCAAACAATCCGAGCCATGAGCCTTGTCCGATGCACGATCCAGTTTTGCCGCCGATGTTAAGAGTCGGATCCCCGGCGCGCCGAGCCGTGCCGTAATTGACTGCTCCCATCATACCCGGCATTAAAGCCTGAAAGGTTGACTGCGAAATATTGAGATTGCGGCGGACTTTCGGACGCAGAGCATCAGCTTCTTTCTGTGTCCGAGCGATTTGCGGAGTGAGGAGTTTACCGCCGTTGGTGATTGACGAAACGACCGTCGCTAGTTGAAGCGGCGTAATTTCAAAATCATCGCCGTGCGAAGACATATGATTAACGGCAAATCCGGTTTTTGATTCGGGGATTTTTCCAGCCGCTTCATTTGGCGCGTTGATGCCTGTGGGGGTTCCCAGCCCGTATTCGCGGGCATAGCTCATCATTTTAGGAAATCCAACCGCGCCGCCGACGTTTTGAAAATAACCGTTGTTGGAGAATGCAATAGCGTCAGTCAGCTCAATTCGTTGCGGATGATAAGTAACGTTGCCGGATTGATTAATTACGCCTTCGTTGATTCCGGCGGTTCCAGTCAAAAGTTTGATGGTTGAGCAAGGTTTATACCCTTGTCCCATCGCCCATTTCTGGTTGACCATTGTCACGATCTGCCCGTTTTGCGCGTCCATGACGACTACTGTTCCGGCTTTATTACCGAGCGCGTTGATGGCTGCCTGGCGAATTTGCAAATCTTCGCCGGTCGTATCATCGGCGGCAATGTTGGCGACAGTCTCAGTTCTTAGACCTCGCTCAAAAGCCATTTGGCGAGCAATTGCTTCGCGGCGGGCTTGCTCGCGGCGGCGGGCGGCTTCTGCTGCTGCGCGGGCGGCAGCGGCGCGGCGTTCGGCTTCAATCGCGGCTTGACGTCTGCGCTCTAGATCGGCGCGTCGCTGAACTTCACGTTCAGCGGCAGTCAATTTACGCTTATCATTCTTGCCGTTTTTGGCATTGCTGCTCCGATCATTTTTGTCGGCAGTTTTGCGCGAATCGGCTGATTTTTTATCCGCCGCGCTGTTTCCGGCACCGCTTTTTGCCGATTTTTTGTCAGTCTTTTTATCGTTTTTGGCTGACTTAGCAGACTTTGAATCCTTCTTGGCATCAGAAGCCTTGACGTTCTTCTTGGTCTTAGCAGCGATTGCTGCGGCTTTTGAGCTTTTGTTTTTTTGTGCGTTGGCGTTTGTCGGATTCAGCAATGTGGCTGCGAAAAACGCGAAACATACGAGCGTGCAGAGCAAAGTAAAACTTCTACGCATTTGCTAGTCCTCGTCCGGGTTAATTGAATTTAATTCTTTCGGTCTCAGAGTTGACGGCAACCGAAAACGCTTCCATTTGTGGGATGCGGAATTTGAAACAAAAGGTAAGACAAATTATTTGTCCGGGTTGAATCAACTTAAGGCAGAATATAACATCTGATAGATGTAAAGTTCAAGCATTACTTTAAGAAAAAACTTTTAATGGACCGTTTAAGCTTTTTTAATACCTTTCGAGGCAGGCTGCTTGTTGTTTTTGCAGTATTACTTATAACAACGCTTGGCGTGCAATATTATTTGAATTTGCGGAGCGAGCAGATTAACGCCGAACGCCGCGAACAACAAGAACGAACACTCGTTACTGGAATTACGCTTGGCGTTTACAGTATTTCTTCAGCCGATAGACTTAATACTCTTAAAAGTTCACAACCTTTTTTTGACAAGTACGCCGACCAAATCGAAGATATTTTAGTAATTGATAACGATTGGCAAATCTACGACAGCTTTAACAAAGATTATTTGCCAACAACAAACGCAGACGGAGTCAAAGAATATAGGAATCTTGCCGACTTGCACAATTTGCCGCCGCTCCGGGATGTTGATAGTTTGGGTAGCGACCGAGCAAGATTTCCTAACGCTGTTAACTCAAATCATCTTGATGAAAGCAGTAGGGAATCACACGCGATTCCGGTTGAAACCGAAGACGGACGCTGGTATGTCATGGTGATTGTGAAATCGGAAAAAGGCTTGGCTTTTCAACGCGCCGCGCAAACTCTGATTTATCCGTTGGCAATTTTGCTGGCTTCGACGTTTCTGACAGGGTTTTTAGTGTGGCGATTTACGCGCCCGATTAAAAATTTGTCCGAAGCCGCCAGGCGGGTTGCCGAAGGAGATTTAACGGTTCGTGTCGAAGATAAAAAAAGACCCGACGAAATGGGGCAACTTGCCACGCGCTTTAACGAAATGACAGCCGAACTCGAAAAAGCGCGCCGGCTTGAAGCGCAACTGCAGCAGGCCGAAAAATCGGCGGTGGTGGGGCGACTCGGTTCAGCAATCGCACACGAAATTCGTAACCCGCTCAATTACATTAATTTAACTCTTGATCATTTACGAGCGAAATTTGCGCCGGAAGATGCTGCAAAGCGCGAAACATTTGAGCGTTTAACCTCGCAGTTAAAATCAGAAGTTGCCCGCATTAATCGTCAAATTACCGATTTTTTGAGTTACTCGCGTCCGCTCAAAATGAAACCGCAGCCAACAAATATCAAACTCGTCGTTGAAGACTCGCTGCGAATCGTCGAAGCTCAGGCAGCGGAGCAAAACGTTAAAACCGCAATTGTTGTCGAGGGCGAGACTGGATTGATTACAGGTGATTCCGAATATTTGCGTTCTGTTTTTAACAATTTGTTTGTCAACGCTGTTCAGGCAATGTGCGACGGCGGTAGTTTGACGACAACAATTAAATCAGAAGGTGATTTTGTCAGAGTTGTCATTACCGATACGGGCGACGGTATCGCGCCGGAAAACCTGAGCAAAATCTTTGAACCCTATTTTTCCACCAAAGAAACAGGAACCGGTTTAGGTTTAGCAATTGTCAAAAAAATCGTCGAAGATCACAACGGCATCATCAAAGTTGAATCTAAATTAAACAAAGGCACGACTTTTACGGTAGAATTACCTAAATCGTGATAGGTAATAAGTAAACAGAAAAATCCTATTACCTATCGCCAATTACAAAACATGAGCAGAAAAAGCATTTTAGTTGTTGACGACGAGCGCAGTCAGCGCGAAATTTTGGAGATGATTCTATCAGGCGAAGGCTACGACGTGACAACGGCTTCGTCGGGCGAAGCGGCACTCAAGTTTGTCGAAGATCGCAGGTTCGATCTGGTGCTGACGGATCTAAAAATGATGGGCATGAGCGGGCTTGAACTGCTCGAAAAGCTGGTCGCGTTTGATAAATCAATCATCGTTATTTTGCTCACCGCGCACGGCACGGTTGATTCGGCGTTTGAAGCCAAAGACCTAGGCGCGTTTGCCTATCTGCAAAAGCCATATGACCGCGAAAAGTTGCTTGAAACTGTTAGCCGCGCGCTCCAGAAGCTCGAAGCGCTGGACTCCGAAATTGTCTCAGTGTCGCCTGAAATGGAGCGCGTCAAAAAACTGATTTTGAAAGTTGCCAGATCGAGCTCGACAGTTTTGATCAGGGGCGAATCCGGCACTGGTAAAGAACTGATTGCCCGCGCCATTCATCGTCACAGCCCGCGCGCCGACGAGATTTTCCAGGCTGTCAACTGCGCCGCAATCAATGAAAACCTGCTTGAAAGCGAATTGTTTGGTCACGAAAAGGGCTCGTTTACCGGCGCTGTCAATGAGAAAAAAGGCTTGTTCGAAGTTGCCGACGGAGGCACGCTTTTCCTGGACGAAATAGGTGAAATGGATATTTCTTTGCAGGCAAAATTGCTTCGCGCGCTGCAGGAAAAAACTATTCGGCGCGTTGGCGGAACGCGCGAAATCAAAACCGATGTCCGCGTCGTTGCCGCGACCAACCGCGACCTGAGAAAAATGGCGGATACGCAAACCTTCCGCGAAGATTTGTATTACCGTCTTAATATTTTGGCGATTGATTTGCCGCCGCTCCGGGAACGCCGAGCCGACATCCCGGTTTTGATTAATTATTTTCTTGAAAAACATACACGCGGACAGGGGCAAAAAACTCGCGCCTTGGCTGCGGATACCAAAAAGCTGCTGCTCGACTACACCTATCCGGGAAATGTTCGGCAGCTTGAATCTGCCATCGAGCGAGCAGTTTTGCTTGCCGAAAACGATCAAATTACAACGGAAGATTTACCGCCGGAAATCGCTGAAACATTGCGTCCGTCTCTCGTCTTAGCCGACGGTTTCAAACTTCCCGCAGGCGGCATTAACTTTGAAGAAGTCGAACGAAGTCTGATTCTGCAGGCAATGGAGCGCACCGACCAAAACATCACCAAATCCGCCAAATTGCTTGGTCTGACGTTTCGAACGCTGCAATATAGACTCGAGAAATTTGGTATCAAACGCGAACATAGCGAGGGTGAGGAATCTGAAGAATAACGTTTTTGCTATAATTTGGGTTGAACGACAAAGGAGTTAACACAGATGGAATGGCTTTCGACCTTAAGTCTGGCGCTCGGTTCGGCTTGGACTTCCGGCATAAATTTGTACGCGACGGTTTTTATTTTGGGATTTTTTCAAAAAATCGGCGTGGCGAAACTGCCGGGTGGTTTAGAAATTCTCGATAATTGGTGGATTATCGGCATCGCGGCGGGTTTGTACGCAGTCGAATTTGTGGCTGACAAAGTGCCTTACGTGGACAGCGTTTGGGATGTCATTCACACTTTTATCCGAGTTCCGGCGGGCGCGATTTTGGCTTACGCAGCAGTTGCGGGATTTAACGATCCGTCAATTAATGTCATTGCATTCCTTCTCGGCGGCGGCGTGGCGCTTTCTTCGCACGGTACCAAAACTGCAGCGCGCGCCTTTGCCAATCTTTCTCCTGAACCCGTCTCCAACTGGATTTTATCAATTGTCGAAGACATTATAGCCATCGGCGGCGCGCTGCTGGCTATTTTTGCGCCGATCCTGCTTGGCATTGTCGTCATTGTTTTCCTATTTGCTTTCTTTTGGCTGTTTCCAAAAATCCTGCGTGCCTTTCGTCGTGTTTGGTCATCGGCAAGCGCGTTTTTTAGCCGCAAAGAAAATTTTGCCGGACGCAAGATGCGCTGACAACCGCCGTTCAAAGCTTCAAATTTGTTCGATTTCTTTTGGAGAAAACAAAATGAGACAACTCCCCAAAATAATTCTTTTTAGTTTAATTACATTAACTTTTACCGCCTGCGCTAACACTTTTGAAAAATCTACAGCCCCGCAGGAATCAATGGCGACTGTTTCACAAAAATCGGCAGCAGACAATGGCAGCGGCGCGCCCCAAGCCGAAAAAATCTCGCTCGAACAAGCCGATAATTCGCAAAACGCTCCTACAATTACCGAAAGAAAAATTATTCGCAATGCAAATCTGACGCTTGAAAGCGCGACGACCGAAGAAGTGGGTCGCAAAATTGCGCAAATCGCCGAACAACGAGGCGGTTTTGTTGTTTCCAGCGACATGCAGGCTCGCACTAATTCGAGCGGCGAGGCAAACGGTTCAACTGTCAATCTGGTTGTGCGAGTCCCAGCCGCTCAGTTTGAGCAAACAGTTGCAGAAATTCGCCAAACTTCAAATCGGGTCGTCCAAGAAAAAGTTTCGGGCCAAGATGTGACCGAAGAGTTTATTGATCTCGAAGCTCGCCTAAAAACTAAAAGGGCGCTCGAAGCGCAATTTCTCGAAATCATGAAGCAATCACGGACGGTTTCGGATGCGCTCGAAGTCCAAAAACAGCTTGCCGAAGTGCGCGGCGAAATTGAAAAAATCGAAGGCAAACGCAAATTTCTCGAAAGCCAGACGAGTCTTTCAACTATTACCATCACGCTTAACCCGCCCGCCGCTTTTGCCGCCAGCTCCAATGGATTTTTCTATCAGGTTGGACGCGCTTTTAGCAACGGCATTGATGCCGCGCTCAATGTCGTACTGTTTTTAATTACAGCAATTTTAGCGTTATTCCCGCTAATCGTTCTATTCGGCGTTCCTATTTGGTTAATATTTCGCTACCTTCGCAAGAGAATTCAACGAGCGCAGTTGGCGCAACAACTCGCTAAAGAAGATTAATACCTACATTTATGAGGAAATTTATTTTAATCGCGTTTTGTTTTTCACTTGTTGCCTGCGGGATGACCGAAAAACAAACGCAAAATTCAGTTTTAACCAACCAAAATGCTGCGCCGGTTGAATCTGCGAAAACGGCTGATAAACTGAAACCGGATTCGTCTAAATTCCTCAGTTTTACCATCGGAAAAGCCGAAGTCAAACCCGGTAGCGCGAGCGAAGCCGCAATCAGCCTTAAAATTCACGAGCCGTATCACGTTAATTCAAATCCGCCGAGCGAAAAAAGTTTTATTCCGCTTGAAATCAGTTTGGAAAACGGTGCTGGTCTCACCATCGGAAAGCCGATTTATCCAAAAGGCGAACCGAAAACATTTACCTTTAGCGAAAACAAACCATTATCAGTTTACTCTGGCGAAGTTACTGTGAAAGTTCCGCTCAAAGCAGACAAAACAGCAGTCGCCGGTCAACAAACGCTCAACGGCAAACTGACATTTCAGCCTTGCGACGAAGAAGTTTGTTATCGTCCGCAAACGGTTGATTTAAAGTTGCCGGTGACGGTTAATTAATTCATAAGCCGTAAATGCATTCGTTTGTCAGTTTTAACGGAGAGATGTTGCCGAATTCGGCTGCTAGTTTGCCCGCCGTTTCGTCGGCCGCGTTTTATGGACGCGGCGTTTTTACAACCCTTGCCGTTTATCGCGGCAAGCCTTTCCTATGGGAACTGCATGAAAAACGTTTGCGAGAAAACGCAACGCAAATTGGAGTTGATTTGCGCGATCTCAATTTTGACACCCTAAAAAATAATCTTTTTGAATTAATCAAAGTCAACTCGTTAAATAACGGACGCGCCAGAATTACTTTGTTTGATTCGCGCAGCAGCCCGCTTTGGCAATCCGAAATCACGGGCAAAACGGACGTTTTGATGACGACTGCGGAAGAGCGCAAAACACCGGAAAAAGGCTTGACGCTGACGGTTTCGCCGTTCCGAATTAATTCTGTCTCGCCGCTGACAGGTGTGAAAAGCTGTAATTATCTCGAAAACGTTTTGGCGCTAGAGGCTGCAAACAAGCAAAACTTTGGAGAAGCCGTGCGCCTCAACGAACACGGCGAGATTGTTTCCGCAACGATGGCAAATCTGTTTTGGACGCGCGATGAGCAAATTTTCACGCCCGCTTTGAAAACCGGCGCTCTAGCCGGAACGACACGCGAATGCTTAATCGGACTGGCAAAAATATTAAATATTGAAGTGGTTGAAACAACGGCTTTGCTCAAAGATTTACAAACAGCGGATGAAATTTTATTAACTTCAGCAGGTTTAGGAATCTGCCCTGTTCAAAGTTTGAATTCTCAAAGGCTGAGCAGCAAAATTTCTGCAAAAATCCAAATGGCTTTTGCCGACCTGATAAATGGATGAAAACGCGGCGATCATTGTGATGTGCAAAGCTCCTGCTGCGGGAATGGTCAAAACGCGGCTCATCCCGTTTTTGTCGCCGGAACAAGCTGCCACCTTAGCGGCTTGGTTTGCAGTGGACACAGTATTAAAAGCGATGACACTAACTTGCAAGGTCGTTATAGCTTTCGCGCCAAGCGATGGTAAATATTTGCTTAGAAAAATACTTCCCAAGCATCTGAATTGGACCGAGCAGCGCGGTCATAACTTAGGAGAAAGAATTTACAACGCTCTTCTATTTGCTGCAGAAAACGAATGTTATGCCCACTTTGTTGTCATCGGCACAGACAGCCCAACCCTGCCATTAAATTATATTAAACAAGCTTTTAGTGCTTTGACGGAAAATCGCGCCGACGTAGTTTTGGGCAAAGCTGAAGATGGGGGTTATTATCTAATCGGAATGCAGCACCCCAATTTGAGTATTTTCCAGAATGTCGAATGGAGTTCGCCGCGCACATTCGAACAAACGGCGAACAATATTAAAAACCTGAATCTGCGTCTTCATGTTTTGCCAATTTGGTACGATGTCGATACACCTGAAGATTTAAGGCGCTTGCGCGAAGAGATTTTGAATGACCAAAACGCCGGGCAAATTGCGCCCAATACTGCGGAGTGGCTGCGGCAAAACGAAAATCTGTTTTAATCGTTGCGCCAAACTTCTTGATAAACTTTTTCGGTTTCCGCTGTCATCCGCGCCAAATCAAATTTGGCACGTGCCGCGTCGCGCGCTTTTTTTCCAAAATTCTGGCTCATTTCGGCATTATCTAAAAACTCGCTGACGGCATTGGCGATTGCTTTTGCATCTTTAATTGGAACGATTTTCGCGGTTTCACCATCTGCCAAAATTTCCTGCGATCCCTCGCTTTTAGTTGCAACAATGGGCAAACCAACCGCCATAGCTTCCACAATTACGAGTCCAAACGGCTCAATGCGGGAAGCAGAAACAAAAACATCCAGAGCGCACAGAGCGGGCGCCACATCTGCGTGCCAGCCCAAAAAATGAACTCGCCTAGTTAAATTCAACTCCTCAACCAGTTTTTCGAGTTCGCCTTTGTGTGTTTTTTCGCGTGAACTGTCTGCACCCACGATTAAAAAATCAACGTCCGAGTGTTTTTCGGCAATCATTGCAGCCGCGCAAACAAAATCGCTTTGCCCTTTATGCGCCGTGATCTCGCCGATGATGCCAACGTAGCGTCGGTTTAAAGGTAATCTTAGTTTTTCGAGAAAGAGTGCGCGATTAAACGAACGTTTGACGCTGCCGAAATGCCTTGTGTCAACGCCGTTGTGAATTAGTTTGATGGCATTTGGCGCAACAATTTTTCTTGCGAGCAGGCTTTCTCGAACGGCATTTGAAACGGCGATAAAAGTCGCGCCGCGCGGCAGCATAAATTTGTGCAAACCGTTGATTGGAAACAGAACATGTCTGGTTAAAACAAGCTTTACCCGTGCTTTGCAGAGTCGCACAGCGATTGCCGCAAGCGGGTAATCTCTCGCTAAATGCGCGTGAACAATTTCGATTTTGTTTTGTTTGATAAAGCC
>JBDTZD010000287.1:0-1608 GCA_040005335.1 Pyrinomonadaceae bacterium
GTTTCCTCGCGCCGCAATTCGTACAGTTTCATAATTCCAATCATACTCTCGTGTTTATCGTTCATTATAAATCTCCTCGCAAAAAGTTAAGATCGAACGCAAACTCTTAATTGAAACGCTGCAATTAGAGCATCACAAACCCGAGTCATCGTTCATATACAAAACGATTGGCAGCCCGAAAAGGATACGCTTAGGGGCAAAATTATTTTTACTCGTTAAAAAAGATGGATTTCGGAACTGTCCGGTTTAAACGCCTAAACCGTCATTACACAAAATATTTTTTAACTTTTTTGTTTTGCAGGAAACATTTGCCGACGGCTGCCGATAATTATAAACAAGAAGGCTAAACGGGGATTTAAACAATGTCATTTTTAGATTCAATCAAACACGCAGGCAGTAACGTAGCGCATTTTGGCGGCGATGTAGTTAACGACGCTAAAAAAGTCGGCTCAACCGTAGTTAACGACGCAGAAAAAGTTGGCTCGACAGTCGTTCATGGCGTTCAGACGGGCGAACATGCCGCTGTCAAGTCGTTTCAGTTTCAAGCCAGCGTCGTCCGATTTGGTTTAGAGAAATCTTTTGACGGTGCACAAAGAGCAGGTTCAACTGCTGTCAAATTTGCGGCTACGGGTTTCAATTCAATCACTCACCCCGGCGATCCAAATCCGCCCGCCGCACAAGGACTGAAATTTTCCGAGACGAAAAGTGCCGCCGGTCTTGCTTATGATGCAAAACAAGGGGAAGTTTATCAATTTCCCGATGGCAAACAGTGGCAGGTAGTTGATGTCAAAGAGGATGCTAAAACCGGATTTCGCGCCATTGCTCTCAAACCAACAGATCCAAACGATAAACGCGTCATCGTTTCATATGCTGGCACTCGTGATGGGAAAGATTGGAAGGCTAACATTGGACAGGGGCTTGGTTTATCAACCAAGCAATATAACGAAGCCGTTCAGTTTGCTAATAAATGGAAAGCGGCTGCCGGAAATAACGTTATTTTAACGGGACATTCGCTCGGCGGCGGTCTTGCGTCTTACGCTTCGATCAAAACCGGACTTCATGCTACAGCGGTAAATTCCGCGCCGCTCGCGCTCAACCATCTCGGCTTAAATCCGCTGGCAGCGCGGCGCATCACGCAATACTACGTGCCCGGAGAAGCTTTGAGCGTCCTCAATAAAGCCAACAACTTGGACGTTCGACCCGGTAATCAGATTGCGGTGCGCGGAAAAGATTCGATCTTTGACCCGCGTTCGATCGGCAGCAATCATTCGCTCGATCATGTTGCTCCAGACATTCCCGCTCCGGTCAAAATTCGTTAGTTTGAATTAAACATAAATTTAAGCAAACGCGCATTGTCTGCACCCAAAAACCTGAAAGCCGTCAGCACCGAGTAAAGCTGGCGGTTTTTTAGCGACAATTATCAGCAAGCAGCGTTTGAAGACAAAGGTTAGCGCACTTGCTTTGAAGGTTTAAAAGGCATCTGTTTTGGCAATTGCTGGCAAAGGGCAAAATTTACTTGCAACTATTGGGTAAAGAGGTCATAGTAAATAAATTAATCCTTCTCTTGCATCAGCGATGATGCGCTCGTCAAAGACGGTTTTTTGGATA
>JBDTZD010000348.1:0-5281 GCA_040005335.1 Pyrinomonadaceae bacterium
CCGGTTTTTGGATCACCAAGCAAAACCGGAACGCAGTCGGCGGTTTTTGCGCCGAGCAAAACATTTTTCACGTCCGAAATAAGCGCATCCATTTTGTGATTGCCATCGGCGGCATCTTCCAAAGTTTTGACCTGTCGGACTAAATCGCTGTGCGTTTGCCAGCACGATGCAATGCGCCATTCGCCCTCAAAAACTTTTAAAAATCTTTTTCTATTTTCTTCAATATTGGCAGCGGAATCTTCGTCATAACCCGCTAAATTCAAACTATTTTCAGGGAATGCGGAGACGCCGCCGAGACGGGTTGAAAAGCCGTTGGTGAACCCTGCTTGTTCAAGCGGTGCACAAACCAAAACTTTGACGCCCTCTTTTTCTCGCCAGTAAAAACCTTTTTGGGATAAACTTTTATCTGTGATTATTTCAGTCGGAATTGACATGATTGAAGTTTACCGCATTCGGCAAACGATTGAACGCACTCCGCGGTTTGTCGAGCGAGTTTACACAATTGCAGAACGCAATTATTGCGAGTCGAGAGGCGTCTCGCGTTTTACCAGTTATGCGGCACGTTTTGCCGCCAAAGAAGCCGCCCTCAAAGCTCTCAAAACAGGTTGGCGCGGCTCAATCGCCTGGCACGATTTGGAAATACATCGAGACGGTTTCGGCGCTCCTCACCTGGAAATTCGCGGCGAAGCTGGCAAAATCTTAGAAATTCTCGGAGCCAACACGGTGCATCTTTCAATGTCGCATACAACCGAACATGCGATTGCCCAAGTAATTCTTGAATTCAGGTCAGAACCGTCTGCGGTAGCAGGCGGTTGTACGTAAATTCCTTGCTGCTCACAATATTATTGGGATAAGCACATTCAACCGCCTGCTACCGCAGATGGTTCTGACTTTATAAGTCGTCACGGTCTAACCATTTTTCAACGGCTTCCGGTTTGTAGTTCGTCATTTTGTCCAGCAAAGACTCGCTTTCCGAATCATCTAAAATCAACCGCCGATGAACCGGGCGCAAAAAACCTTCGTTGACGGCGTTGTCGCAGAGGGCGAGCAGACCGTCGTAATAACCTGCAATGTTGAGCAATCCGCAAGGTTTTTCGTGAAATCCGAGCTGCGCCCAAGTGACAATTTCAAAAAATTCTTCAAACGTCCCGATTCCGCCTGGCATGGCGATAAAGCCATCAGCTAATTCCGCCATCATCGCTTTGCGTTCGTGCATCGAGCCGACGACTTTTAGCTCGGTAATTCCGCGATGCCCGACTTCGCGTCTGTCAAGCGAATCAGGAATAATGCCGATGACTTCGCCGCCCGCATTCATTACTTCGTCCGCGATAATGCCCATTGATCCAATGTTGCCGCCTCCGTAAACAAGGCGAATATTTCGCTCAAACAGTTGGCGCGCCAACTTTTTAGCGGCTTGCCGGTACTCTGCGCGAAAGCCGCTGTTTGAACCGCAAAAAACTGCAATGCCTTTCATTGTTTAGTTGGTTGTTTTTCCGATGGAAAAACAGGACGCGTGGCGTCAGGCTTATCCGGCGACGTGTGCAAATGAACTATTTTCCAATCTTTGCAAATTTTTTTGAAAACCAGAGTCATTCTGCCTGAAGCAGGCGCAGGTTCGGGAACGCCGTCAAAATCCTGCGTTTGCTTCCATTGACAAGTCAGCAGAGCGCCGCCGGTGCCGAGCATTTCGACGATCACATTGGTCGGAACAAGTTTGGCGTTGGTAATTTTCGGGTAACGCGCTTCGCGGTTTAATTTGTCCTGTTCGTAACCGCGCGTGATTGAACCGTTATTGTTAAAGTAAAGCGTTGAGGGCGAGTCTTGATAAACGCTCATTACCTTTTCAACATCGGATTCCTCAATTCCTTCGACAAGCCGGTCAAAAGCTGCGCGAACCGCCTTGACGTCAGGCGTGTTTGCAGTTGTCACGGTTGTGGCGACAGCAGTTTTAGCCGCCGGAGTCGGAGTTGTTTTCGACGGTGCTGGCTTAGGAGTTGGTTTGGTTTGAGTTGTTTGAGCGAGTGAAACAGAACTTAAAGCTGCCAGAAAAAAAGCGGAAAAAACTAAATTTTTAAACATAATAAACCTTTCTAACAAATAAATTTCGAGCGCCACAATGGTGCAGGAAAAATATCATTTTCAATAGTTAAGCTAAGAATTTTTGGGAGCAAAAGTCAAATGTCACAGCTTTTTAGCTGCTCATTGTGTAACACACAGTTGGAATCAGCGAACAGCAATTCTTCTTTCCAAAAATGCGACGTTTGCGGTAATCAAATTATTGTGCCGCCGGAGGCGCGTACGCCTTCTCCAAACAAAGCAGTTTCGAGCGGTATTCTCGACCAAGGGCGGAAAATCATGACAATCCAGCGCGAAATCAGCGCGGGACGCAAAGCGAACGCGATTAAAATTTTCCGCGAAACTTATAATTGCGATGCTCTCACGGCGAATGAAGCAATTGACGCAATTGAGCGTAACGACCAAGCGATGGTTACCGAAATGGTTTTGAATCTGAATAATTTCGCCAAAGATGAAGAATTGGAAACTGATAAATTTACACTCGGCGGCTTGGTTTTGTGGTTAATAATTTCGGTAGCCGTTGTCGCCTTTGTTTCTTACGTTATTATTACGTTAACCAGATAATGTAAAATTCGTTATTTTCATTGTATTATCTTTATTGTTATGTCACAGAAAACGGTTCTTTCCTGCATCCAGCCGAGCGGCGAGCTTCACATTGGTAATTATTTCGGCGCTATCCAAAATTGGGTGAATTTGCAAAACGAATACGATTGCATTTACGGCATAGTTGATCTGCACGCGATGACGATGCCATATAACCCGGAGCATTTAAAGCGCAATACCGAACAAATGGTGATTGATTTGCTCGCGTGCGGGATTGATCCGGAGAAATCCATTCTTTTTATTCAATCACTTGTGCCGGAACACGCGGAACTGACCTGGATTTTTAACTGCATTTGCTCGTTTGGAGATTTAACCCGTCAAACGCAGTTTAAAGATAAATCCGAACAAATTGCGGAAAAACAAACGGGCGACAAATTTATTTCTTCCGGTTTGTTCACTTACCCGGTTTTGCAGGCGGCGGACATTTTGGTTTACCGCGCTGCTTACGTTCCTGTGGGTCGTGATCAAGAACAACATCTCGAATTATCGCGCACCATCGCCGAGCGTTTTAATACCAGATTCGGCGAGGTTTTTCCTGAGCCGCAAGTCTTGTCAACCGAAACGCCAAAAATTTATTCGCTCGCCGATCCGAGCAAAAAAATGTCGAAAAGTTTAGGCGAAAAACACACTGTCGGGCTTTTTGAAGAAGAAATCACTCTCAGAAAAAAGGTGCGTTCAGCCGTCACCGACAGCGGAGTGCTGCCGCCTGGAGTCGTGATGAGCGCAGGTGTCGCAAATTTATTTGAGTTATTAAAAGCCTGCGGCAAACTCGAAATTGCTGCCAGTCTTCTCGCCGAATATAACAACGGAAACCGCCAGTACGCGCCTCTCAAGGAAGCCGTTGGCGAAGCCTTAGTTGAAGTGACGAGTAATTTTCGCGCACGCCGTGCAGAATTCATGCAAGACAGAAAGGCTGTTATGCAAACGGTGCGTGAATCATCGGAAAAGGCGCGTGAAATCGCTGCCGCCACGATGAAAGAAGTCAGAAGGCTGGTTGGATTACCGAAAAAATAAGATTTTCAATCCAAACATTGTCATTGCCGGAGTTCGAGCGTCATAAATTGAAAAACTTGGTGATTAAAATCTTTACGTCCTGAATCGTTGCGCTGACGATTCTTTGCACTTCCCCTGCGTCAAAAAGCTCGCGCCGTTTGATTGCCTCCTCCGTCGGTGATGTTCTATGAAATCCAATATCCGGTCAATTTTGGTATTTGGTTTACGACTGACGAGTCCGGCAATTCCGCGTATAAAAATTGAACTATCGCACATCGAACCTTTTCGGGCACAATAGTTTTATGAAACGGAGCGAAAAACTGCCCGTCTGGTTAACCGGCGCAATTGTCGTCGGGACGTTTGGCGCATTGTTCATTTTGGAATTGCGCCGCCCGCTCAGGCGGAATGGAGAAAACAAAATTCGCCGCGATGCGCGAAACTTTGCGGTTGCCGGAATTGCCGCTCTTGCATTGAGTTTAACGGAAATGCCGGTGGCGTCTGCGCTAACGAAATTGGTTGAACAGCGCCAAATCGGTTTACTCAAAATTGTCCAACTACCAATTCTGCTTGAAACAATTTTGGCGGTTTTGCTGCTGGATTATACATTTTATCTATGGCATGTCCTGACTCACAAAGTTCCGTTTTTGTGGCGTTTTCACCTTGCGCATCACGTTGATTTGGAGATGGATGCGACGACGGCATTTCGTTTTCACTTTGGTGAGCTGACAATTTCAACTGCTTTTCGCGCCGCGCAAATTGTAATTATTGGCGTTTCGCCGTTCGCTTTTTCGGTTTGGCAAACCTTTATGCTGCCGGAAATTTTGTTTCATCATTCCAATGTGCGTTTGCCGGAAAGCATTGAAAAATACTTAGTTTGGCTGATCGTAACGCCCAAAATGCACGACATTCATCATCGCGCGGTGGAAGATAAAACCAACTCCAATTGGTCGAGCGGCTTCTCATTCTGGGACAGATTGCACAAAACATGGCGCGAAGATTTTGATTTAGAATCCGAACCGGTTGGCGTGGCAACGTTTCAAGAACCGGAAGGCGTTAAGTTGCGGCGAATTTTAGCTTTGCCGTTTGAAGAGCAGCATTCGTCATGGCAATTTCCCGTTAATCAATGCCAAAACATTGAAGAGCGATGATGATTCATTTTAAAATCAATTTTCGTTTCTCATGCTCACAAATCAATGCCTTATTTGATTGATGGAAATAATTTGATGTGGCGCGGGCAAACCAGGCGCGAATTGCTCGACGAACTGGCGCAATTTGCCGCCGCCAAAAAAGCGCGCGTCGCGGTGGCGTTTGACGGCGCGCCGGAAGCAAATTTTCCTGACAATTCTACGTTCAAAAGCGTCAAAATTTATTATCATGAGCGCGGTTCAAATGCAGATGCGCGGATTAAATCTTTGGTCGAGTCATCGAAAGAGCGGCAAACTTTATTTGTCGTTACCAGCGACCGCGCATTAGCCGATTTCATTCGTCGCACGGGCGCAAAAGTTATCAATTGCCGCGACTTTCGGCAAAAAATGGAAAATTTGCCCCCGGAAAAGAAACAAACCGCTTCAGAAGTGGTGAAACCCGAAGAAATGAAAGAATGGCTGCG
>JBDTZD010000015.1:0-5255 GCA_040005335.1 Pyrinomonadaceae bacterium
AAGATCGCTGAGAGTTTTAATAATGGGTGTGCCATCAAGCGCGAGTCCATTTTTACATTTCCGAGAAGTAGTTTTTAATCGAAGTTGGTAGAATAAACTTGCTACATTCAGACAGTGCGAGGCAGACTTGCAGAAAGACAGTTTGCACCAAATATTTTTGGCATTAATTATTGTTCTCGAAAGGGCGTTTATGTTTAGCTTCATTTTTCGTAGTTTTTCGTTTGTTTTGCTTTCGTGCGCGGTTGTTCTTGCGCAGACAGGAAACGTTCCGAATCAAACGTTGCTCGGCTTTAGTGTTGAAAATTCGATCAATCAAAAGCAGTTGGAGGCGAGGTTTGACGCGGGGCTTAAAGCTGATAATTTACGCAACTGGATGAAACGCTTGAGCGCCCGCCCGCATCACGTCGGGTCGCCTTACGACAAAGAAAATGCTGAATTTATTTTGTCTCTCTATAAATCTTGGGGTTACGACGCGCAGATCGAAACGTTCGATGTTTTGTTTCCGACTCCAAAAACGCGCGTTTTGGAAATGACTGCGCCGGAAAAGTTTACGGCCAAACTGATTGAACCAGCGTTGGCTGAAGATTCGACTTCTAATCAACAAAGCGAACAATTACCAACTTACAATGCCTTTTCTCGAGACGGCGATGTATCGGGCGAACTTATCTATGTCAACTACGGTGTTCCTGCCGATTACGAAGAACTTGAAAAACGCGGCATTGACGTGACCGGAAAAATCGTCATAGCGCGTTACGGCGGTTCATGGCGCGGAATCAAACCGAAAGTTGCGGCAGAACACGGCGCGGTGGGCTGCATCATTTATTCCGACCCGCGTGACGATGGATATTTTCAAGGCGATGTTTATCCGAAAGGAGCGTTTCGCAATGAATCGGGCGCGCAGCGCGGTTCGGTTGCCGACATGCCGGTTTTTCCCGGCGACGTTTTAACTCCGGGCGTGGGCGCGACCAAAGACGCCCAGAGAATTGATAGAAAAGATGCCCAGACAATCACCAAAATTCCGGTGATGCCGATTTCTTATGCGGACGCGCTGCCTCTTCTTAAAAACTTAGGCGGCGCGGTTGCGCCGGCAAATTGGCGCGGCGCACTGCCAATAACTTATCACCTTGGGAATGCTGCCAACTCGACTAAAGTTCACCTCAAACTCGAATTTAACTGGGATATCAAAACGATTTACGACGTAATCGCCAAACTGCCCGGCTCAGAACGCCCGGACGAGTGGATTATCAGAGGAAATCACCATGACGCTTGGGTTAATGGCGCATCTGACCCGATTAGCGGGCAAGTCGCACTTTTGGAAGAAGCGCGTAACATCGGCGAATTAGCAAAGCTTGGATTTAGACCAAAACGCACGATAGTTTACTGCGCCTGGGACGGCGAAGAACCTGGTCTGCTTGGTTCTACCGAATGGGTTGAAACTCACGCCGACGAACTGCGCTCAAAGGCTGTCGTTTATATCAATTCAGATTCAAACGGGCGCGGATTTTTAGGAATGGGCGGCTCACATACGCTTGAGAAATTTATCAATCAGGTGGCAAAAGATGTTCCCGACCCGCAAACGAAAATGAGCGTCTGGGAGCGCGATAAGGCGCGAGAAATAGTCAATGGCTCCCCAAATGAAAGGAAAGAAGCTGAAACCCGCTCCGATTTGAGAATTGACGCGCTCGGTTCAGGTTCCGATTTTACTCCTTTTTTGCAGCATCTGGGCATCGCCGCGCTGGATTTGGGTTTTGGCGGTGAATCAAGCGGCGGGTCGTATCATTCCATTTATGATTCGTTTGATAACTACGTCAGGTTTATTGACACAGATTTTGCGTACGGCTTAGCGTTGTCAAAAACCGCTGGGCGCGCCACACTGCGAATGGCAAACGCCGATATTTTGCCGTTTGAGTTTGTCAATTCTGCTGACACAATCAGTCAGTATGTCAATGATTTGACAAAAATGACCGACACCATGCGCGAAGATACTAAGAATTTTAATCGCCTCCTCTCGGATGGCAGTTATGCTGCAGTCCAGGATCCGCAACAAAAACTCGTCTTGCCGAAGATTAAGTCGGAAGTACCGAACGTTGATTTTACCGCGCTTCAAACGGCTGTTACTAAATTACAGGAAAGTGCCAAAAACTATGAAAGCGCGATCAAGAATAGACAAAATTTGTCAGTCGGAGGCGCAAATCTTGACAAAATTTTGTTCCAAACAGAACGTGCTCTGACGAGTGAAAAAGGTTTGCCGCGCCGCCCCTGGTTTAAACACCAAATTTACGCGCCCGGTTTTTACACAGGTTACGGCGTTAAAACGCTGCCCGCAGTACGTGAAGCAATTGAGCAGAGAAATTGGACGGAAGTTAATGAACAAATCAGTCTTACGGCTCAGACAATAAAAAACTTTGCTGTCGAAATTGATAAAGCAGCGGCATTAGCCCGATGATTGCGGATTTAATAAAGGAGCCGACTGCTTCAATGCATCTCAAAATTGGAGAATAGAAGTTTAAGAAATTTTGAGCGGCACGAAATTAGCCTTGTATAATCAGTCGAAACTATTTGTTTTGACGTAATGCGATAAACCGTCCGACCAAAACTGTTCAGAACGTCCGGCGAGGTGATATTATCAATCTCCGTTAGGACAAACGACGCGCTTGTCTTGGCATCTAAAAGCGCGTAACCAGATTTAGGGAGCAATTATGACAGATTTAGGGGCTTATAAAGATAAGTTTAGCGAAAACGGCAAACGAATTCTGGACAGCGCGCTTGAAGATTCAAAGCGGCGCGATCAAAATTACGTTGCCGTCGAACATATTTTACACGCGCTGACCAACGAAGAAGCCGAGCTTTTTAACGGGACGATGCGTGATCTTTCAGTTGACCCGCGTTCAGTTAAATTGATGATCGAACGTCGTATCGAAAATGTCCGAGCGCACCAAGGTAAGGGTTATCGCATTGCGCCGGAAGCAACCGAACTTTTCAAACGCTCAATGGATCGAGCCAGAGCGCAGGGACGTAAAACGATTGATGCCACTGATATGTTTTTCGTTTTGTCGAGCGATGAACGCAGCATTCTGAATGACGTTTTGCGAAATTTAGGTGTCCCTTCCGAAGAAGTTGCGCAACAAGTTCGTTCCAGAATTCGTTTGCGTGAACAGGAAGAAGAGCGTTCACGCAAGAAATATGAACTGCCTTCATATCTCAAACATTTTGGCGTTTCGATGAACAAATTGGCTCGTCAGGACAAAATTCCGCCAACCATCGGTCGCGACCGGGAAATTCGGCAAATGATTGAAATTCTTTGTCACAAAGAGCGTTCAAACTCGCCGATGCTTGTCGGTGAACCGGGCGTCGGAAAAACTGCTGTGGTCGAAGGTCTGGCGAGACTGATTGAGCTTGAACCCGAAAAAGTTCCGGCACGGCTTCGCAACGCTCACATCGTTCAACTGCAAATGGGCGGACTTGTCGCCGGGACGATGCTGCGCGGCATGTTTGAAGAACGCATCAAAGGCATTATTGACGAAGTTAAAGAACGCGATAACCTCATTTTGTTTATTGACGAGGCTCACACAATTATTGGTGCGGGTGCGGCAATGGGAACCTCATCTGACGCCGGCAACATGTTCAAATCAAGCCTCGCACGCGGCGAGTTGCGGATTATTGGGGCGACGACAATTACCGAATACAAAGAGTATATCGGTGAAGACGAAGCTCTTGCCAGGCGTTTTCGACTTGTTAAAGTTGTCGAGCCTACGATTGAGGAAACTAAAGAGATTCTGTTGGGTTTGCGTCCGCGTCTTGAAAAGAATTATTCGGTGACGATTTCCGACGAAGCCATTAATACGGCGCTCGAAATGTCGCCAAAATATATTCGTAATCTGCATCTGCCAGATAAAGCAATCGGCTGGCTCGACACGGCTTCGGTTAAAGTTGAAATCAACGAACCAAACAGCCTGGTTGTTAAACCGGAACATATTATCGAAGTCATTTCACAGGAATCTCGCATTCCGCAGGACATGATTTTTCGCGAAACGACCGACCGTTTTTCAACTATGGAAGCCGATTTGGGCAAGCGCGTTATCGGACAAAAAGATGCTGTCAAAGCCGTCGCGCAGCGTCTTCGTTTAAACAAAGGTCCGCTCAAAGAAAATCATTATAAACCGGACGGCGTTTTGCTGTTTTTGGGGCCGACGGGTGTCGGTAAAACCGAACTCGCGAAAGCCGTTGCCGAATTTATGTTTGGCGATGAAGAAAAAATGATTCGGATTGACATGAGCGAATACGCTGATGGGACAGTCGGGATTGAAAAACTGATCGGAATGCCGCGCGGCATCGTTGGCTCGGAACGCGGCGGAATTTTGACCGAACAGTTGCGCGAAGATCCTTATACAGTGCTTTTGCTTGATGAAGTCGAAAAGGCTTCGCCATATCTAATGAATCTTTTCCTGCAAGCTTTTGACGAAGGCTGGATGACTGACGGGCGCGGCAAGAAAGTTTATCTTTCCGATGCCATCGTGATCATGACCTCAAACCTCGGTTCGGAAAACTTCAAGAAATATGAAAAGCCTCTTGGTTTTGGACAAAAAACATTAGGCGACATCAAGGAAATTAAAGGTTCGGTGATGAAAGCGGCGGAGACCCGATTCTCACCTGAATTCCGCAACCGAATTGATGAAATCGTTATTTTCTCTCCGCTCACGATGGATGAAGTGCGCGACATTGCTCGGATTTATTTGAGCAAACTCCGTCGGCAAATGGAGCGCCAAGGCAAAATCGTCGAAGTAACCGAAGCGGCAATTGACGAGTTGACGAAAAAGGGTTTTAGCACAGCCTATGGAGCGCGTTTCTTAAAACGTCACATTGACGAAAAGGTAAAACTGCCGATTACCAATGCTTGGAAAACAGCAACTCGTTTTGTCGTGGATTCAGAAGAAGGAGAAGTCACGGTCAAACCGACCGAGGCTTTTAGCTTAAACTAAATGAGCGTCAAGATAACTTGAAAACTTAGGCTTCGGTGAAGTAAATTTCATCGAAGTCTTTTTTATGATTTTGTCAGAGGAAAAATAAAATGAGATTAATGAAATTGCCTCTCTTGTTTTATGTTGGCTTTTGTCTGTCAATTTTGCGATTTTAAACCTTAAGCTTGAGGCAAAAGGTTTTGTCATTAAAATTATTGAAGCCTTGTCTCGCGGAGAAACTTGATGAATAGAGTTGTTTTGTTGTGGCTATTATCGCTTCTTTTTTGCAGTTTTGCT
>JBDTZD010000347.1:0-5246 GCA_040005335.1 Pyrinomonadaceae bacterium
AGACTTCGCTTCAGCGTTTTCAGCGTTTAAATCGAGTGATTGAACTGTTGCAGATAAGGCTGATTGAGATATCTTTGCATATAATCCGCTTAACTCTGTCTTATCTGCTTTTTGAAGCGCAGGAGTTTCGACACATTCAAAATATTTATCCCAACTGACTCTGGCATTGTGAAAATTTCTCTCATTAGGATTATATCCACCGATGATTTGTCGAACGTTTTTGATAATGTCGGCTTTTTCGCCTTGACTGAGCGGCGCAGGCTGACTGCACTCGGCATCATTTGTTTGCGCTTTTATATTGGTTAAGCTTGAAAACAGCGCAAACAAAATTGCTGCCAAAAGTAAGCATAAACGCATAAAATCTGATTTTAACTGCATAAATTTACCTCTATTCTAAAAAACCTAATGGGCAGAATAATAAATCGCTCTCCTCGCTGGTCAATCAAATTTAGCCGAACAACTAAGCGCCGATTCAATCTAGTATATATTGAAATTGTATTCGATAACCCTGACTGTTGAAACGGGCTGCCCATCTTTTTGCATTGGCACAAACTTGATTTGGCGAGCCGCTTGTAGCGCTTGTCCTGTTAATCCATATGGCAAACCTGTGATCGGGATAGCCGTAATTTTTCCAGTTTTAGAAAATAAAACAAGTATTCTAATTGTGCCGGAAACTAGATTTTTTCTGGCATCTTCCGTGTAATTGGCTCGCGGTTTGGATAAAATCTGCAAACGTTTTTCGTTTGGGTTATTCGCAGCTGGATTTTCATCGGTTAGCGGGTCTGGAGCATTCTTTCTTTTTTCAACCCGGTCATAATAATCAGCAAAAGCCGTGTAACCATCAATCATATCGCGCACTCCGTTTGCGTCGGGCGTGCTTGCTGAGAGATTCGGATAGCTTTGTAATATTAAGATTGCATTGGTAAAGTGACTTTTCTGTTCAACCGGGTCTGGTAGATCTGTAAATTTAACCGAGTTGTAAATGCTGGCTTCAGCTTTGAGCAGATAAGCGGGCGCAAAATTTGGATCGAGCGCAATCGCTTTGCCGGCTGCCGCAATCGCTGTTGCGTATTTACCATCTAATTTTTCAATCTCTCCCAGCAAATATTGCGATTCGCTATCATTTGGATTGAGAGCAACAGCTTTGGCTGCATATTTCCTAGCCTCGCTCATTTTTCCGCGCCTTAATGCGACAAAAGCCAATCCGCTGATCGGGCGCACATCTTGCGGCAACAAATTGGCAGCTTTTGAGAGCGACTTTCGAGCCGTTTTAAGGTCATCCGCCCGAAGCTGTGACGCTCCGAGAAAATAAAACGCTTCGCCATCTTTTTTATTGGTTTTGACAAGAGTTTGAAACAGTGAAATTGCGCCTTGGTAGTCGCCTTTTTGGTAAAGTTCAATACCTTGTGTCTTAGCCGTTTCAGGAGTTTGCGCTGTCGCTCCAAAAGACAGAATGACTATAAACAATCCGATTTGAATTAATTTAAAGCAGTTCATAAAAACACTCCGATAAAAAAGTTTAACGAGAAGAATAATAAACTCACCCTGCCCGTTAATCAATTAAATTGGCTTAAAAGTTAAACGCCGACGACGCGGCATTTTTGTATATCACGCCCTAAACATCAAAAATACGGATTGTTTGGTTTAAGCATTGGCTCACTACGCTCAAATACTTTCGCTTTTTTTTAGTTCCTACTAAATGCCAATTTATGAAACCAAGCAAACGTATTAAGACAAATCTCGAATATGTCGAAGCGACGTTTCGATTTCCTCCGGCGAATTTAAAAGGCTTGGAGACAGTCGCGCGCAAGGAACGCCGTAAGGCGAAGTCGAGGCGACGACGCGTTTTGCTAATAATTTTTCAACGACCAATTGCGATTTCATCCCTTCGACGTCAAAGCAAATCAGACCCGCCGAAAATTTATTGCCGCGCGGCGTGTACAGTTTAATGCGGGGCATTTTGGCAAACCCTTCTTTGTATTGATCGTTTAAGGCGTGGATTTGTTCGGCGACTCGTGCGCGTCCGATTTGCTTGTGAAGCGAGGTGGGTAAAGCCCATTCATGTTCAAAAGCGTGAAAGCCGCCTTGCCCAATCCACGCCGCCTGCATTCCCACTGGCGTACCGCCTCCCACCCATATTTAGGAAAAGTTGATTTTTTCTTGAAGAAGTTATGAAAAGACAAAATATCCGAGGCGAAAAATTATCAGACTTTTGATAAATCAGGTATGAAAAGCCAAAAAGAAACGGGCGGAATGATAAGTTCATTCCGCCCGCATCGTCAACTGGATTTTGGTTTAACAACTAAACGCCGACGCCGTGGCATTTTTTGTATTTCTTGCCCGAACCGCAGAAACAAGCGTCGTTTGGCTTAATTTTCGGCTGGCTGCGTCTGAACGGTTTAGCTTTGACAGCTTCGTCGCCCGCAATCGTTGCCGTTGCATTTGCGCCCGTAAAAGTCATCGCCGCCGATTTGCGGCGCTCGGCTATTTCAAGCTGCCGGCGACGTTCGTGCTCGACTTCTTCGGCCTCCTGTTGCATGACGATTTGCAAATGGAACAACGCCCGCATCGTCATTGAATCAATTCGGTCGAGCATTGCCTGAAACATATCGAAACTCTCTTTTTTGTATTCGACAACCGGATCCTTTTGTCCGTAACCTACCAAGCCAATGCCTTGTTTGAGATGATCAATTGCCTGTAAATGGTCTTTCCACTGCGAGTCAATAATTTCGAGCATAATATAACGCTCATAAGCCCGCATCGCTTCCGCGCCGACAACATCTTCTTTTTCTTTGTAAATTGTCTTGAGCCGTTCCCAAATTTCGCGAGCGATTTCCTCCGAATTGTTCGAGTCAAAATTAATGTTTTCGGCAATCGGATCAAAGTTAAAGGTGTCTTGAATCTGAATCGAGTAACCTTCCACATCCCAATCGGCGGGACGCGCATTGACGCTCAAAAACTGTTCGGTCAAATCAAATAGTAAATCATGCGCGACGCCGGTTTCGCCAACAACAAATTCGCGGTTATCCGGTGTTTCGAGCAGTTGGCGGCGAAGACTGTAAATCGTCTCGCGCTGTTTGTTCATCACATCATCGTACTGAAGCACGTGTTTGCGAGTTTCAAAGTTGCGCCCTTCGACGTTCTTTTGCGCGCCCTCGATGCGTTTTGAAACTGTCCCCGATTCAATGGCGACGCCTTCTTCCATACCGAGCCATTCCATCATTGCGCGCACTTTGTCGCCTGCAAAAATCCGCATCAAATCGTCTTCGAGCGAAATAATAAAACGCGAACTGCCGGGATCACCTTGTCGTCCGGCGCGCCCTCTGAGCTGGTTGTCAATTCGCCTGGATTCGTGGCGTTCCGTTCCGACAATGTGCAGACCGCCGGCTTGCAGAACCTCTTCGTGTTCGGCTGCAACCTGCGGTTTGATCTTTTCGATTTCAGTTTCAATTAACTCTTCGCTCGCTTCGTCCGGGTTAATTTCCTGTTTTTTGAGCGCTTCGCGGGCGAGAAATTCCGCATTCCCGCCGAGCAGAATGTCAGTTCCGCGTCCAGCCATGTTGGTCGCAATTGTGACCGCGCCTTTGCGCCCCGCCTGGGCGACAATTTCTGCTTCGCGCTCATGATATTTGGCGTTCAAAACGTTATGCGGAATTTTTAATTCCGCAAGTTTGCGGGAAACTAGTTCCGAGCTTTCAACCGAAACTGTGCCGACCAGAACGGGTTGACCTTTTTCATACTTTTCTTTGACTTCTTCGGCAATTGCTTTCCATTTTTCGGGCAAAGTGCGGTAAATCATGTCGGGCGTATCTTTGCGAATCATCATTTGGTTGGTCGGAATCGTGATGACATCAATTTTGTAAGTCGCTAAGAATTCGGCTTCTTCGGTTTTCGCCGTTCCGGTCATACCCGAAATTTTTTCGTACATCCGGAAATAATTTTGCAGGGTGATTGTCGCCAGCGTTTGATTTTCGCGTTCGATTTTAACGCCTTCTTTGGCTTCGACCGCTTGATGAAGTCCGTCCGACCAGCGACGACCAGACATTAATCGTCCGGTAAATTCGTCAACGATCACGACTTCACCGTCTTTGACAATGTAATGATGTTCGTTGCGGTAAAGCGTGTGCGCTTTTAAAGCCTGCTCGACGCAGTGCAAAAGCTCAATATTATTCGGGTCGTAAAGGTTTCCCACGCCAAGGAGTTTTTCGGCTTTGGAAACGCCCTGCTCGGTTAAAACCGCCGAATGATTCTTTTCGTCAACCAGATAATCGCCCGTCGTTTCTTTAGTCTCTTCGTTCTTTTCGCCTTTGGCTAATTTCGGAATGATTTCGTTGGCGAGATAATATTTGTCGGTGGCTTCGTCAGACGCGCCGGAAATAATCAAAGGCGTTCTGGCTTCGTCAACCAAAATTGAGTCAACTTCGTCAACAATCGCAAAATAATGATCTCGCTGGCAGCAGCTCGCTAGATCAAATTTCATATT
Organism: Pyrinomonadaceae bacterium; assembly: GCA_040005335.1. Taxonomy (GTDB): domain Bacteria; phylum Acidobacteriota; class Blastocatellia; order Pyrinomonadales; family Pyrinomonadaceae; genus JBBQUS01. Next base: position 4,484 of record JBDTZD010000347.1, read on the forward strand.
ATCGCGCAGATAATCAAAGCCGAATTCGTTGTTTGTGCCGTAGGTAATATCGGCGGCATATGCGGCTTTGCGCTCAAAATCATTCATGTCATTTTGAATACAGCCGACTTCCAGCCCCAGAAAACGATGGATTCTGCCCATCCATTCAGAGTCGCGCGAAGCAAGATAATCGTTGACCGTAACGATGTGAACGCCCCGTCCCGTTAGTGCATTTAAGTACGCGGGCAGAGTTGAAACAAGCGTTTTTCCTTCGCCGGTTTTCATTTCGGCGATTTTGCCTTGGTGCAAAACGAGCCCGCCGATTAGCTGCACATCAAAATGCCGCAAACCAATTGTTCTCACCGATGCTTCGCGGACAATCGCAAATACTTCGGGCAGAATCTCGTCCAAAGCTTCGCGTTCACGCGCTCGGCGTTTGTCTTTGTCATTAATGCCTTCGATCTGTTTGGCAATTCGTTCTTTAAATTCGGCGCTTTTCGCCTTTAACTGCTCGTCGGATAAACTTTTGACGCCTGGTTCAAGTTCGTTAATCTGGTTGATAATCGGCTGAATCGTTTTCAAAAAACGTTCGTTGCTGGAGCCAAAAATCTTGGTTAAAACTTTGTCTAATTTACTCATGATACAAATCCTCTAAAAATCTCTGTGCGTTTGGCAAACGCGATTTATAAACCGCGCTGGCGCATTCCAGCCGTAAGAATAAACGATTGTTAAATTAGCTTTTGGAAGGGAATTAGATGAGAGATGCGCGGCTTTTGTTTGATTG
>JBDTZD010000422.1:0-1581 GCA_040005335.1 Pyrinomonadaceae bacterium
CCGTCTGCGAAATTGCCCGCCTCGAAAAATTGCGGTTTGATTGCCCAATCGCCTTGCTTATCGAGAAAACCAATCCAGCCTTTGCCTTCTTCATATTCGTCGCCCTGCCAATCAACCGAGATTCGCGCTAAACCGTCCGAAAACTCCCCGCAACTCTGACGAAATTTTGGCGGAATGACGTATTCGCCTTTGGTGTTAATGTAGCCGCATTTGTAAGCGTAATAATTTGAATCCGCTATCACGTCCCAGTGGACAGCCTCGATAACTGCCGCCAAGCCTTCGCTAAACGAACCGACCGTAGGGAGCCAGCCCTGAGTCAAAGTTTTCCAACGCGGCTCGATGACGATTTCGCCCGCGCGGTTGGCATAGCCCCATTTGTCGCCGACCAGCACAGGCGCCAGACCTTCGGAAAAATCTCCGACGGCGTCGGTCTGCAGTTTCCAGACGGTTTTGCCGTTTACATCAATAAAACCCGCTTTGCCGTCCGCGTCCCAAATCGAAAAAATTGGTTGGTCTTTTTTCGGCAAAACGAAAAGCTGTTCGGTTGAGCCTTCGTAAAGCAGAATCGAATCAGTATAATTCGCCATCCAAGCGATTCGTTTGCCGTTTTTCAAAACAAAAGTGCCGCGCTGAAAGGGCTGTTTCGTCAGATAAGTGCCTTCGGAGGCAACAAATCTCGGCAAGAGCTTGAGCAGTTCTGCGGGCTTGTACCAATTAATCATGCTCGTCTGGCTGATTTCGATGCGTTCGATTTCTTCGGCTTTTGGCAAATTCAATTTAACACTCGTCTGGCTCATCGCTTCACAGGTAAAAAATAAAATGCAGAGTAACGTCAAAGATACTCGCATACCAGCGAAAAAAGGCATAAAAGAGGCGTTTGATTTGCCAAAAAATCTTGTCTCAAAGCTGTCCCGCCAATCAACTTTTTGCGCGGCACATAGAGCGGGGCGCCACATCGTTATCACAAAGGCGAAAAACATGATTTTGGTTTGCATACTTATTATGCTTTTTTAAAGTAAAAAGAGCTTTGTTTGTCATTGTATTGTCAGATTTTGCCCCAGCTAAGCAAAAAAGCAACTACGGCGATAAAGAAACAAAGCGGCGAAAATAAAAGTGTGTCCAAACGAGCAAAATCCGTGTTTTGAACGCTTTTGAAAAATCCGACGTAGCGAAAATCGCCGATTGCTCGCAAGAAAAACAACAGGGAAATACCGCGCGTTCCCCAATAGAAAATCCAAGCAGGCAAAAACCCCGCCCAAATCCCAAGCCGCCCTAGCACGACGAGCATTGCCGCGATTAATGCGACTGCCACCAAAATCGTTCCGGCTGGTGAAGGATTAAACAAGCGACTGCCGCCAATGGTCGGCACGGCAGCACCGCTGCCAAATCTTCCGCCTGACGCCCAGTACAAATGAAATAAACTCAAAGCTGCAAAAACCGCTGCTAATAAAATTCCCAAAGCGCGAATCACATTCGATCCTCCTCACGACAAATCGCCAGCGTCAAAACCTACCTGTTGACGAATAGTTCGTCGCAGAACAGATTCGGGCGTCGCTCTGACAAGTAATTCATGCAAACCGA
>JBDTZD010000429.1:0-5198 GCA_040005335.1 Pyrinomonadaceae bacterium
CGATGATTAATGATTTGAATTTGAAAACTGCGGATCGTATCAGTGCGATGCTGGTCGGTTTATCGGTTGGGTTGCTTCCGTTTGTCTTACTACAGCCATATTTGTTAGTTATTATCGCAGCCTTTTTACTCGCAATTTTGTGGCTTAATCACACTCTTTTTCAATTTTTCCTTAAGAGAAAAGGTTTACTATTTACCGTCCAAGCCTTTCCGTGGCAATTACTTTACTTTTTTTACAGTGGTGCGGCTTTTATGTTTTGTTGGTTTCGATATGCTCTTCCCAAAACTTTAGATTTAAGAAGGGGTGAGAGTTAATGGAGTCAGTGTTTCCTGATAATCAAATTACAAAAGTGAATAAGTGGCAAATTAAATCCCTGCTCTTATCAAACGAAGGAAAGCTGGTTGCACTTAACCTAGTAACAGCTTTTTTTCTACGCCTTTTTTTTATTCGTTATCAATACGTTATCAATACCGACGGTGTTTACTATCTGATAATGGGAAGAAAATTAATTACCGGCGACTTCGTAGGCGGAATTGGCTGCTACTGGGCGCCTTTCTATCCTCTGATGGTAGGTATTTCTTCCCTCATTTTCAACGATCTCGAATTTGCCGGAAGATTTGTTTCGGTTGTTGCTGGAACGCTTATAGTTGTTCCAACATATATCTTGATTCGTAATTTTTACGGCAAATTAGCAGCCTCTTTGGGAGCATTTTTAATAGTCATTCAACCGAATTTAATCTGGAATTCGACCTCTTTAATGACTGAGTCTTTATACACTTTGATTTTTACTACCGGTTTGCTCGTTGGTTGGTACGCGTTGTGCTCAAACAAAACCCAAACATTTTTTTTCACCGGGCTTCTTTTCGGTGCCGCATACTTAACGAAACCTGAGGCAATTGGTTTCATCGGTTTATTTTTTGTTATAACAATCATTGCAAAATTATTTCAAAGCCGTTTGGCCTTTTATAAAGTTTCCGTCAATTGTTTGCTTCTTATAATTGGTTTTTTGATTTTATCGCTGCCTTACGTCGCATATCTCAACCAAAAAACGGGGCATTGGACAATCAGTCAAAAAGTGATGAATAACTTGCCTTCGGCTGGTTTAAGCACCCCGCTACTTAAGTTAAAAAACGACGGGCAAACCACAACACTTGATCAGCTGTTTGGCGAAACTTACGAATCAATCTCTCAATCAACTACTGTGTTACCCGCTCCATTGACGCTTCCTATGCCTGCCGTCGTGACTGAGAGTGCCCTGCCGTCACCGTCCCGTCCAAGCCCGCAAAGTTTTGCCGCTCGCGTTTTTGACATTCTCAAAAAAGAATTAAAGGAAATGGTTCCTCAGATCTTTCCTTATTTGTTTATTTTTCTTGCAATAATCGGTCTTTTTAGGCAACCGTGGACAAAACTTCGAACTGCAAAAGAGATTTACCTTACTCTTTTTTTGAGCGCCACTTTAATCGGATACTCATTAACCTATGCTGAGGAAAGGTATTTGCTGGCTGTTGTTCCTATTCTTCTCTGCTGGGCCTCAAATGGAATCATTGAATTTGAGAAATGGTTAATTGATTCGGCGCGAGATTTTGGAATTGAGTTGCAGGCACAGGGCGGGTTAGTTAGAGCTGGTATTCTGGTAGTTTTAGTATTGTCCCTGCTGCCCTCGATTATCCGTCCCATGAAAGCAAATAAATGGGATCAGGATTTACCTTTTGAACATAAGATGGCGGGTTTATGGCTCAAAGAGCACTCAGCTTTATCGTCTCCAAAAGTAATGGCTTGCGGACCTGGGGCCGCATATTATTCCAGCGGAACACATCTTTATATTCCGGATGAACCTTATCCAGCAATTTTTGAATATGCAAAACGTCAGAATGTGAATTATTTAATTATCAGCGAGAGATGTTCCGATATTATGCCAACTTTGAGAAACACATCTTTGGCTCCTCTTTTTGACGAGCAGAACGCTCCGCCTGAACTCAAATTGGTTTATAAAAATGATGAAATTCCCGCATATCAAGTTTTAATGTATGAATTCACGCCCGCGCAATAAGTCAAGCTTAAATCTTTTCAAAAGCATCTTATTTTATAAACTTGTAAAACTAAACAAACGTTGATCTCGCCAATTGCGAATTATGCTCAAGATAATTTGAGATAGAGTAACTTTAAAGCGTTGTAATGCCGCCAATTTCTAAAAATAAAAACAAGAGGCTTGCTCACCAAAAGCTTTCGTCCCACCTCAAGGAAGAGGCTACAAATGGATCTGAATCGCTTGAGCATTTGAATCCCTTGAAAAAAGGGATTACTCATTCTTTAAAAAATTTGAACCATACATCTGAACCAGGCAAAGATATCAAAGACCCACAATTGGTAAACGGACAACATATCCAACAGGAGAAAGCGGTTTCAGTTGTCGAAGATATAAATCAATCTGAGCTGAGCTTTGCCGAAATTCAAAAGCTAAACAGACAACAAAAATTATTAGCAAAAGACCAACAAATTTTAAATAACGATCACTGGTTGGCACGCGATGGGCATACTTTGACGTATGTAGGTATTTTTCTTTTTACGTTAACCCTTTATTTTCGCCCTTACGAATTGATTCCTGCGCTTTCCGGTTTTAGTTCAATGGCTTTGGTTATAGCCATCGCGACGCTTTTAATTTACTTGCCAACCCAGTTTTCTACGGAAGGTTCACTTAGCACTTTTCCAACCGAGATCAAATGTATTCTTTTTATAGCTTTTTGGGCAATCTTGACAATTCCGATAGCCAAAGACCCGGCTCTGGCGTGGAGGAAATTTAGCGGAGACTACGTTAAAGTCATTATAATGTTCGTGATAATGGTTAATTCTTTGCAAACAAAGTCACGATTAAAAGGTTTGATGTGGCTTTCGATAAGCGTCGGAGTAATGCTAAGTTATCAAGCTCTCTTGCTTTATCAAAAAGGCGAGTTTAAAGCGGAGGGTTATCGCGTCAATGTTGAGTTTGGCGGCATGTTTGGAAATCCGAACGATTTGGCGATGCACTTGGTAATTTTTACGCCGATTGCCCTTTTGCTTGGCATCGCATCAAAAAACATAGTAGTCAAGCTTGTTTATTTTGTCACCGCCGCCATGATGGTTGCCGGAAGCATAGTGACGCAATCACGCGGCGCTTTTTTGGGTTTAATCGCTGTCGGGGCGGTTTTAGTTTGGAAATTAGGTCGAAATAATCGTTTGCAAGCCATTATAATTTCTTCAGCAATTGCGCTAATGCTGATAGTTTTAGCTCCGGGAAATTATGGTTTGCGTATTTTGTCGATTTTTGTACCGGGGCTTGACCCGGTCGGTTCATCCGACCAGCGAAAAGAATTATTAATTCAATCATTGTGGGTTACTCTGCGAAATCCGCTCGGTATTGGCTTTGCTAATTTTCCGGTGGTCGGAATTAGAAATCTACAAACTCATAACGCCTATACGCAGGTGTCATCAGAACTCGGTTGGATCGCCATCGCAGTTTATCTAATTTTGCTCATTAGTCCGTTGCGCAAGCTCGGCGCAATCGAACGCCGGATGTTTGCTCAGGGAGATTTTTCGTGGATTTATCATCTCTCAATCGGCGTTCAGGCAAGCATTGCTGGTTATATGGTTGCAAGCTTTTTTGGTCCGGTAGCGTATGATTGGTTTGTTTATTATCCGATTGCTTACGCCATCTGTCTCCGGCGCATCTACCAACTCGAACAAGCCGCTAAAGGAGTAGCAACGGAAAACAATTTGATGGGTTATCTCAATTTGCAAAAAACATAACTCTTATTGTGTTAAATGTTAGAAACAATCTTCACTACAATTTTTTGGTTTTGTCTCGCCGCACTTTTTTACGTTTATATCGGTTATCCAATGTTGGTCTATCTGGTTAGTCGCTTGTTTCCAAAATCGGTAAAACGCGCTCCCTTCGCGCCGCTGGTATCAATCATCATCACGGCTTACAACGAAGAAAAAGACATTCGCGCCAAAATCAAAAACACTTTGCAAATTGATTATCCAAAGGAGAAACTTGAAATTATAATTGCGTCTGACGGTTCAACAGATAAAACCGACGCGATTGTTTGCGAATATTCCGCCCAAAACGTCAAACTTTTTCGGCAGGAGGGCAGAGTCGGTAAAACATTTACCCAAAATAAGGCAGTCGAACGAGCAACTGGAGAGATAATTTTGTTTTCCGATGCCACAACAATGTATCAACCCAGTGTTTTGGAAGCCATGTTGCCAAATTTTGCTGACCAAAGCGTTGGTTGTGTTGCCGGAAAACTTGTCTACGTTGATGCATCTGGTTCGAGCGTCGGTCGCGGGGCGCGTTCTTACTGGAACTACGAAACATTTTTAAAGGATAGTGAAAGTCGCGCATGTTCGCTGATAGGAGTGTCAGGTTGTCTGTATTCTGTGCGAAAATCTGCTTATCAACCGATGTACCCGGAAGCTTGCTCGGATTTTTTGATTGCAACTCTCGTTTACAAGCAGGGCTTGCGTACCGTTTATGAACCCAAAGCTCTTTGCACGGAAGAAACGAACCGACAGAGCAACAAAGAAATGCAAATGCGAGTGCGCATCATCTCGCAAACTTTCACCGATCTTTGGCGTAACCGAGAAATGCTCAATCCGATGCGCAGCGGTTTTTACGCTCTCCAGCTTATTTCGCACAAAGTTTTGCGCTACAGTGTGCCGGTTTTTTTGATTTTGATTTTGCTTTCAAATGCTTTAGTAGCTTTTTATTCACTATTTTATGCCGTGATTTTCATGCTTCAGGCAGGGTTTTACCTTATGGCTTTAGCAGCCTGGGGTTTAGAAAAGAGCGGAAAGAAAGCCGGTATTCTAGCAGTGCCGCTTTATTTTGTATTGACAAATGCAGCTTCGCTAATCGGTTTTTATAAATTTCTGCGGGGTGAACGCTACGCCCGTTGGGAGCCAATTCGTGAGATTAAAGAGAACGTTTAGCCTGCTTTAAACGAATGTCAACAACGTAGGAATTCAAAATCCTTGAAAAGCGAAATAAACGATAAACCGATGCGAAGCTAATGAACGAAATAACCGAAAAAGAAGATTCGCTGACCAGCCAAAGCGTGTGGATTTTATTTGCCAAAACCGTCGGGTTCGGCTTGAACATTCTGCTGCCGCTTTTGATTGTACGCTATCTAACGCAGGATAAAGTCGGTGTTTACCGGCAG
>JBDTZD010000027.1:0-5172 GCA_040005335.1 Pyrinomonadaceae bacterium
TTTACTCCTCTTCAATTGTACACAAAAGCGGATAATCGTTGGCGCGAGCGAGATTCATACATTTTTCAGCTTTCATCTCAGCAACTTCGTAAGTATAAATACCCGCCACGCCAATGCCTGCTTGATGAACTTTGAGCATAATTACAAAAGCGTCAGAATCGGATTTATGAAAGACAGTCTGCAAAACGTAAACCACAAACTCCATCGTCGTGAAATCATCGTTATGCAGCAAGACTTTGTAAAGCGGCGGTTTTTTGAGCTGCGTTTCGCTTTCAGTGAGAACATCAAAATCATTTTCATGATCGGGAAAAGACATAAGCTAATGGAAAATGGAAAACGGAAAACGAAAAATGCAATTCAGTTTTCCATTTTCCATTTTCAATTATCCATTATTGACTGATTTGGCAAAAGGCTTTGACCATTCTGGGTGCGCCGTTGTTAAGTAAATCAAACATCTGACTATAGTTTTCAATGCCGTTGATCGGGTGCGTTAACAGTTTATTTAGCCAGCCAGCGTACATTGCTTCGCATAAAGCTAAATCCTTGACTCCGAGCGCAAAATGCTCGCGCCCAGCGTTGACTGAGCCAAACATCAATTTATTGCCCAGCACGAATTCGATGTTGATTTTGTCCGAAGGAATTTCCGCTTTGCGTTCGCCGCCCGTCACCGAAGTTAAAATTAAGACGCCGTTTTTTGCTAACCCAAGAGCCGCGTCCCAAATAATTGGCGAGTAGCCAGTGCATTCCAAAATGATGTCAAAAGCGCCGTATTTGCCAGCGGCATCGGCGACGCTTGTTTCCACAGTCGAATCGTAAGTCGCCCCAATTTCTGCGCACAGTTCAGCATTGTAATAACCTGCGGGCGCCTCTTTACCGAAAGCATGAACTTCCAAATTGCGCATCCGCATTGCCATGACTGTGAGCAAACCAACACTGCCCGTGCCAATGACAGCAGCGCGCTTTGGATTCCAGATTTTGGCGCGTTCCTGAATTTCATAAGCCTGCTGCAAACCTTTCTCAACAATCGAAAGCGGTTCGAGCAGAACGCCTACCTCTTTCAAGGTTGTCGGAAGGCGCACCATAAAATCCGCGCTCTCAACATACATTTCGGCGAAATAACCATGAAGACGCGAAATTCCGCGCTCGAAATATTCGGTGTCCGTCGTCATATCCTGCTCGCCGATTGTATCGTAAAGACTCTTGCCCGGACGACGCACCGTGCTGACAACTATATCGCCGGGTTTAACTTCAGTCACCTTTGCGCCCACTTCGACAACTTGTCCTAAATTCTCGTGTCCCAACACTAGAAAATCGGAGCCTTCAGGCGCGGTTCCGTATTCAGCGTGATTAATTTCTCTGTCAGTTCCGCAGCCCCCGACGCGCAAAGTTCTGACTTTGACGCCGCGTCCGTTCGGGACATCCGTTATATTTGGCTCCGGTATCTCGACTAGATGCACACTGTTCGCTACTCCGGGCGTGACCGCAACTGCTTTCATAATTCCTCCTCAAATAATCGCCATTCTCGTTTGTTCGGAAAAGATAATCTTAAATCCTGTTCAGTACAAAATACCTCGATGTGTAACCGAGTTTGTTTTCCGATGCCGCGCCCGCGAAATTGCCGACGAATATAAACTTCGTGAATCGTCGCGGGCTTTTTCGTTGTAGTAAAAGCGGTCGGCAGAATAAGTTGAGGACAGCGGTCGCTCCCAAAAGTTATCAGGGCAAAGCCAACTGGCTCATCATCGCACAAAATCACCCAGTATTTAAAAAATTTCCAACCGCATTTTTTTGTCAGGAAATGCGAAAAGCGACGAAAATTTCTTTTCTTCCAAAAATCCGGCAGCCATCCGACTTTGAAAGATTCGCCCCACAAATTAATTAAAACTTTCTCGTCAAATTCATTTGCGTCCTTAAATATAATTCGCATAACAACAGCTTACGCTTCTGCTTAATCCATTTAGTCAAAAAAAACCGTTTTTAGTCAACAAATCCGATTTTGCAATACAACTTTTTGCGCCTTTTGATTACTCTCTTCAACTTCAAGATGAAGGGCTTTGATGCTTCCCGGCGACATAAAAAACCACTATGCAAACTCGTCAAAACCACTCCATCGGAAATAGCCCGCCTCAAAATAAATTTGCACAGCTCAAACTTCCATGCCGTATTCGCCCATTTGCTGCAATAATTTTGCGACAAGTCCCGTCCAGCCAGTTTGATGATTCGCGCCTAATCCGGCGCCACTGTCACCGTGAAAATATTCGTTAAATAAAATATAGTCGCGCCAATGCTCGTCAATTTGAAACTTTTCGATACCACTGTAAACGGCGCGTTTGTCGTTAATATTGCGCAGAAAAATATTTGTCAGGCGGCGCGAGAGTTCTTGTGAAACTTCCCAGAGCGTTAATTGTTCGCCCGAACCTGTTGGAAATTCGATTGTAAAGTCCGTACCGTAATAATAATCAAATTTTTGCAGGGCTTCAATGAGCAAGTAATTAACCGGAAACCAAATGGGTCCGCGCCAGTTTGAATTGCCGCCGAACATCCCTGTGCGGGATTCCGCCGGGTCGTAATCTACTCGATTTTCCGCTCCGTCCATTTGCAAAATGTATGGATTATCTTTGTGAAACCGCGATACCGAACGTACCCCGTAGTCCGATAGAAACTCTGATTCGTCCAGCATCAGGCGCAAAATTCTGGTTAATTTCTCTTTGCTCGGAATCGCCAGCAACCGTCTGCCAAACTGGCCCGGCGTTTGCAGACAGGAAATATCGTCAGTCAAATCAGGGCGATGTGTCAGAAACCATTCAACCCGGCGGCGAAAGTCAGGCAGTTTTTCAAGCTTTTCGTCATCAATAGTTTCAACTGCAAAAAGCGGAATCAACCCGACCATCGAACGCACTTTAAGCTGCATTTGCTCGCCGTTTTGCAAATGCAGCACATCATAGAAAAAACCGTCCTCCGTATTCCACAATTGGATATCATCTGAACCGATATTATTCATCGCGTCAGCAATATAAATAAAATGCTCGAAAAATTTGGTCGCAACATCTTCGTAAGCTTTATTTTGCTGGGCTAACTCAAGCGCAATTGCCATCATATTAAGGCAATACATTGCCATCCAGCTGGTTCCGTCAGATTGTTCGAGATCTCCGCCGCCAGGCAATTCTTTGCTCCGGTCAAAAACTCCAATGTTGTCGAGTCCCAAAAATCCGCCCGCAAACACATTATTTTCTTCGGGGTCTTTGCGATTAACCCACCAGGTAAAATTGAGCAGGAGTTTATGAAAAACCTTTTCAAGGAAGATGTAATCACCCGTTCCGCGCCGTTTTTGCTCGATTTGAAAAACGCGCAATGCTGCCCAAGCGTGAACTGGCGGATTAACATCAGAAAATGCCCATTCGTAAGCTGGAAGTTGACCGTTCGGATGCATATACCATTCGCGGAGCAGCAAAATCAATTGATATTTAGCGAAAGTCGAATCTATGAGCGCGAGCGGAATGCAGTGAAAAGCCAAATCCCAAGCCGCGTACCAAGGGTATTCCCATTTGTCGGGCATCGAAATCACGTCCGCGTTATTCAAATGCCTCCACTCTTTATTGCGCCCATGTTTTCTGGCTGCAGGTGGAGCGGGTTGCGCCGGATCGCCGTCGAGCCAGACGTTGACGTTGTAATGATAAAATTGTTTTGACCAAATCATCCCGGCGAATGCCTGTCGCATCACGCTTTGCGCATCATCTGACAAATTTTCGGGAATAATCTCGGCGTAAAAAACGTCTGCCTCACGCGCTCTTTGTGCAAACAACTTTTCGGCGTATTTGACGAACGCCCTTTTTTCGAGTTCGATCATCGCATTTTTGCAAAAACGCAAATAAATAGTTTGGCTCGCGCCCGCACCAAGCTCGTATTCGTAATGAGCAGCCGCTTTTGTTCCAAAATTATCAGGATTTACCGCATCAGCGTGGTTATTGACAATAAAATCGTTAATGCCGTCTTTAGCGTATTTCGATTTGTTCTCGGCGCTGTAAAGTTTTTGTAAATTCGTTTCGTTTTCGCAGAAAAGGAGTGACGGAGCCGAATAACAGTGAAGAAAATATTCACCCAACTCAAAATCTAACTTAACTGCAGCGAAATTATTAGTCGTATCGTCGTTGTCAACAAACTTTTCGAGCCGCGGTTTTGGCTGAACCGTGTCCCAACTCCAGGTATTGCGAAACCAAACGGTAGGCAAAATATGAAGCGGCGCTGACTCCAAAGCGCGATTGGTTGCAGTAATTTTAATAAAAATATCTTCGGCAGTTAGTTTTGCGTATTCGACAAACACATCAAAATAACGATTCTCGTCAAAAATTCCGGTGTCTAAAAGTTCAAATTCAGCGTCCGTCTTGCCACGCCGGCGGCTTTCGGCAAGCAGTTGTTCGTACGGAAATGCCGCTTGCGGATATTTGTAGAGAAATTTGGCGTAGGATTGAGTCGGGGTCGCGTCGAGGTAAAAATAGTATTCTTTGACATCCTCGCCGTGATTGCCTTGATTACCGTTTAACCCGAAGAGACGTTCTTTTAAAATTGGATCATGTTCGTTCCAGAGCGCAAGTGAGAAACAAATGCGCTGCTGGCGGTCGCAAAATCCAGCGAGCCCGTCTTCATTCCAGCGGTAGGTTTTGAGATGTGATTCTTCAAACGGCAGATACTCCCAAGCCGATCCATCAGCTGAATAATCCTCGCGCACTGTTCCCCAAGCGCGTTCGGAAACGTAGGTACCCCATTTTTTCCAGAGAGCAAGTTTTGCGCGCGAATCTTCAAGCCGTTTTTCTTCCGCATTCACGTTAAATAAATCTCCTTGGGCGCAAGCTAATTTCAGATAATGCGCCAGAAGTGTGACATAAAAACCGAAATTGAGTCCAGAAATCTGTCAGAAACCTGTAAACAAAAAACTAACGATGACAGTGAAGGAATGGGTTTTCGTCTGTCATCGTTAGTTTTTCTAAAATGAGTCTATTTCGCCCAAAGAAAAAACGCTTTTACCTGGCTGCGACAATAGCAAAAGTCGCTGGAAACTTTACGGATGTTATTTTGCTAAAACATCGTAAAGTTTACTTAATTTCAAACATGGTGGGTGGTCTGGCTGTATAGTCAAACGGGTATTTATATTTGTACATATTAAACGGCAAAATA
>JBDTZD010000322.1:0-5168 GCA_040005335.1 Pyrinomonadaceae bacterium
TAAAACCGTCAAGCGCGCCGCATTTGGTGATCAAAACAAATTCTTTCCGGCGCGCTCCAACAGCATTACCGATCATCACTTCGCTCGAGTGATACGCCGCGGCAGTGTCAATCAAGTTCAAGCCCGCGTCCAACGCTGCGTTGAGCAACGCATTGACATCATCCTGAGTTGTGTTTGGGTCAAAACCGATTTCCGCTCCGCCAAACCCTAAAACGCTAACCTTTAAATCAGTTTTTCCAAGCCTTCTGTGTTCCATTGTTCTCTAATTCGCTCCTGCTTGCCCGGTCTTCACTTTGCTAATTCATGTTCGACTTTTTTTATTAGTTGCTCATTCTCGACAGTTGTATCAGGCGCAAAACGTCCAACAACCGTGCCGTTTTTGGCAACCAAGAATTTCTCAAAATTCCATAAAACCTCATCCGGCGTCGAGCGCGTGTGACCATAACCTTTTAGGTTTGCTTCCAGTTCGCCGCCATTAACATCAGTTTCAGGTTTAGCTTTGGTCAAATATTGATAAAGCGGATGTTGATCCTCGCCCGTGACCGAAATTTTGCTAAAGAGGGGAAACTCGACGTTATAATTTAGCTCGCAGAAATCTTTAATTTCGTCGTTTGCTCCCGGCTCTTGTCCCATAAAATTATTCGCCGGAAAACCCAAGACTTCTACGCCTTGGTCGCGATAATTTTCATAAAATTTTTCCAAACCGGCGTACTGCGGGGTTAAACCACACTTTGAAGCTACGTTGACGATTAATAAAACTTTGTTTTTGTATTCGCTCAAATTCGTTTCCGTGCCGTCAATTTTTCGCACCGGAATTTCATAAAGTTCTTCTTCCATAATTTTTCCTCGATAGCTGTTTATTTAAAGTCTTTCACAAATCGCTTTTCAAGATTGTTTGCTGAAATTTCTCCGCTTCATCAACGGTTAAAAGAATTGTTTTGAATTTCTTTTTTATTCCGTAAATTCCGTTTAGAACGGCTTCGTGCCGCAAACACATCTTCAGATTGGGCGGTGCTAATTTGCCGAGCGGAGAAAGTGTCACAGAACCTTTTTCGCTTTCAAAGGTTTGGGTTGTAATCTCAACGCTTTCAATGTTTTCTATCTCGACAGTTGCATCGCCGAGCAATCCGCAGCGAATAAAAATTTTTCCTTCAGCAATCTCTATCGGTCTCAAAAAAACCGCTTTGCCGTGAGCAACGAGCTGAAACAAAAAATAGATACTTAAAAAGGTTAAAATCCAAGCAAGTGTGCCGTTCCATTTGGCAAGCAAAATGTGCAAAATCAATGTTTCAATTGCAGCCAAGAAACCAAAAACCAAGAGCACCGCAGCAACTCCGTTTTTTTCGTGGTAAGTAAAATAATTCGCCCCACGTCTAGCTTTCCAGCCGATCAAAGCGTAATAAAATCCGGCGATTTCATACGTCAAAGCGTTTGCCGCCGATTTTATTGGAAATTCTTTGACCAGAGTTTCTCTTAAGTTTTCCAAGACATCCAAGCGCTTTTGACCGAGCGATTGGAAAGTCTTCCGAGATTTATGAACGACGAATCCGACATATGCCAAAACGCCCAATTCGAGAACAGGCAGCGCAAATAATTTTAATAAGTTTAGAAAATGTTGATTATCGGCTGGTAAAACGAACGACGCAAAAATTATTCCAAAAACGAACAAAGGCACAGCTGTTAATTTAGAAATTTTTGTCCCTCTGATGAAAAACAGATATGCCAGCGGCAAAGTCAAAGTTAAATCAAGCGTAATTCCGATTACCACTTGTGGATGAGAAATAACGAGCGAACTGCGAGCAATCACAAACGAAACAACGATAATAGAAAGCAAACTACTGGCTTTCAATAAATTTGAGACTTGAAATATGTTGTTCATGATCATACAAAAACAAATTATTCGAGCTGGTATTGTTCTTTCCGCCCAATCATCTCAAACTGCGATTTATTTTATGAATTTCCGTCGAGTTTTGATTCTAACCGCAGACTGATCAAGGTGTTTTCATTATCAGTGATTTCCAAAGCGTTTTCGCTGCCGTCGGTTTCATACTGAACAGCGATTCCGCGCACATTTTCAATCGTGTCGGTATGTGGTTCGGCTTCGTTCGGGTTGACGCGGCGCACAATAACCGAAGTGTTTTTACCCTCTTTTTTCAGCGAAACAATTTGCAGATGCACTTCTTGAGCTTCTTCTTCTGTCTTGCCGTTCGCTCTAAAGATGTTAAAACGCGCTCGTCGTTGGCGATTGCGTTTGGTAAACTCCGACAAAAAATTTGCCCAATTATCCGGTTCGATGGCGGTTTTCGGTTCTCTCGGTTCACTCATAATTTTCCTTTTCTGATCAACTGTAATTAACAACTCTGTCAAGACAAGACTTACCCATTATCCTCTCCTGACAATTTCAATTTGCGTCCGAACTTAAATTTTAACGACAATTTTGCCGAAGTGCTGGGCGCTTTCCATATATTTCAAAGCATCGCGGGTTTCTCCAAAAGCAAAGGTTTTATCAATCACAGGTTTTAGATTATTTAATTCGATGGCGCTATTCATTTCTTCAAACATGGCACGAGAGCCAACAAAAATCCCTTGTACTTTGATTGATTTCATCAAAATCGAAGTCGGATTTACTTCGCCCGCAGTCAAAACGCCGATCAGCGCGATATGACCGCCAATTTTAACGGCGTTGAGCGATTTTCCAAGCGTTCCCGCTCCGCCAACTTCAACTACATGATCAACGCCTTCTTTGTTTGTCAATTCGAGAACGAATTTGTCCCAATCCGGCGTATGTTTATAATTAATAATCTCGCTTGCGCCAAGTTGTTTAACTTTTTCGAGTTTATCGTCGCTGCTTGAAGTTGCAAAAACTTCTGCGCCCAGCATTTTGGCGAACTGAACGGCGAAAATTGAAACTCCACCTGTCCCTTGCGTCAAGACTTTTTCGCCCGGCTTTAATTTACCCGAAACAATTAGCGCATTCCACGCCGTTACCGCCGCGCAAGGGAGCGTTGCTCCTTCTTCGTAAGACAAATGTTGGGGGATCCTGACCAGAGATTGTTCGTCAAATGCTGCAAATTCCCTGAGCACCCCGTCAAGATCGCCGCCCAAATCGGTGCGCCCCTTCCGCGCGTTCGGCTCGCCTTCGAGCCAGCCTTGAGTAAAAATTGGGCAAACGCGGTCGCCGACTTTCCATTTTTTGACCGTTTCGCCAACCGCTACAACTTCGCCTGCACCGTCCGAAAATGGCACCAGCGGCATTTTTAATCTAGGATTGTAAAGCCCTCGAACCATCATCAAATCACGATAATTTAAAGATGCAGCATGCAATTTGACCAAAACTTCCGAGGCTTTGGGCGCCGGAATATCGCGTTCAACCAAAGCCAGATTCTCAATACCAAACTGCTGAATTTCAAATGCTTTCATCATCGTTTCTCAAATAATTTGCACTAACTCCTGCCTAGTAAGCCGTACTTTGGGAAGCTCTCCGAGCCAATCATCCGCCGCTCGATAACCAATTGGACAAAGCGCTACGGCTGTCAAATCTTGGCTTTCCAAATCCAGAACTTCGTCAACAGCCGCCGGGATGAATCCTTCCATCGGACAGGAATCAATTCCGCGCATCGCCGCCGCCATTATCAAAAATCCGAGTGCGATGTAACATTGTCGAGCTGCCCATTCCTGTACCTTTTCCTCTTCGGTCAACTTTTGCGTAAAACTACTTAAAACATGGTGAAAATCTTTTTGTGATTCGCGCGTCACGCTGCGAACTTCGGTAATCCGCTCAAAATAACGGTCAATGTCTTGCTCGTTCAGGTTTTTCTTTCCGGCAATCACGACTAGATGCGAACAATCACGCGCCTGCGTCTGCCCCCAAGCGGTCGGCACTATTTTTTCTTTTATTTCCTGTTTGGTAATGACGACAAATTTATAGGGCTGGAGACCGTAACTGGTTGGCGTCAAAATCAAGGTTTGTTCAAGCGCCGCCCAATCTTCGTCTGAAAGTTTGCGCGTTGAATCAAACTTTTTTACGGCATACCGCCAATTGAGTTGTTGCAATAAAGCTGCGTTTGAAGGTAATTCCAAATTCACCTTAAATTCTCCCCTTGATATTTATTGAGACAATTTTTGTTTTCAATCTCAATCATGCTTAAAACTTCGGCCAGACTTATTTTCCCCAAGTTTTCTTCAATCGCCGTATCCAAACGATCTTGAATTTTGCTCAAGACGGCTTGAATACTACGTCCAATATCGCAATGCGAATCGGGTTTCTGACGGTGCAGCGAGAAAATTTCTCCGCCCTCGACTGCGCGATAAACTTCAGTTAAGGAAATCTCTGCTGGTGCCCGCGCAAGGCGAGTTCCGCCCGTTGCCCCCGCCTGCGAAACAACGAGATTTGCACTCGCCAAATCCGACAAAAGACGACGGATGACGACCGCGTTTGTCTTTACCAAACACGCGATATATTCAGACTTTAAAGGCTTGTCTCGCTCGTCATGAGCCAGCAAAGCCAAAGTGTGAACCGCAATTGAGAAACGACTGCTTGCCATTGCCTAATCTGTAATAAAATCTGTTACAGTAACAAAGATAGTTACAGTTCACTTTTCTGTCAAGTTAAATTTTTGAAAACTTTTAGAGAGTCATGTAACCTCGCATTTTAGGTTAGAACCGCCTGCGGTAGCGGGCGGTTTGATTAAAATTTGAACAAGCCGCCCGCTACCGCAGGCAGTTCTGACAAGAGGAATTATGAATTTGAAACAGCAAATTATTGATGATTTAACCGCCGCGATGAAGGCTAGAGATGCGGCAAAAACCGGAGCTCTGCGGATGGTCAAAGCCGCAATTATGACGCGTGAAAAAGAAAGAGAACAAGGCACGGTCTTAACAGATGACGAAACAATGAAAGTTTTGCAGTTCCTCGTCAAACAGCGCCGCGACTCGATTGAGCAGTACGAAAAGGCTGGACGCACCGATTTGAGCCGGAAAGAAGCTGAAGAACTAAAATTTATCGAAACTTATTTGCCGCAAGCCGCTTCCGCAGAGGAAATCGAACGCGCCGTCAGCGCAGCAATTGCCGAAACGGGTGCCACAACACCAAAAGAAATGGGAGCTGTGATGAAAGCCGTTCAAGCTAAACTTGCCGGGCGCAACGCTGACGGCAGAACCGTGAGTGA
>JBDTZD010000136.1:0-17378 GCA_040005335.1 Pyrinomonadaceae bacterium
AAGCCGTTCAAGCTAAACTTGCCGGGCGCAACGCTGACGGCAGAACCGTGAGTGAGATCGTAAAAGCGCAGCTTTCGCGATAATGAAAAACTGAAAATGGAAAACTGAAAATAAATTGTTGCGCTATCAACAATTCACTATCTACGATTTATAATTTTCAGTTTTTCATTTACAATTTACAATTTATTGGCAGTTTCGGTTTTGTGAATATCAGAAGTTTGTTTGACGCGGCGACGGGCGCGATCGGCGCGCCGTTCGGTCGCTTGACGGCGGATGCTGGTTGCGTTGCGCGTCCAGTCAGTCATGCGGCGCAGCGGATGCCAAGAAAATTCGCTGTGCGGCAAAACCTCGCTGGCGGCTTCCTTGAGCCGGATGGTAAAAACGGCAAAGCAAAAGAGCGTGACGTTAAAGAAAAAGCCAACCGCAAAAACTATCCAGCCAGGAATTAGCCCGACTTCGGCGCGGCTCATGAAAGTATCAAAATTGGGCGCGGGAAACGGATGAATATAAACTTTTAAGTTGTAGCTAAGTGCCAGCAAAATAAAAATCCAGATGTAATTGCTTCTGAGGCGTCGCCCAACCGCTTCCCATTCGCTAATCGTAAAATGCGGAGACATCAAATCAGCGGCAACGTGTTCAGCCCACTCCTGATCTTTCGGGACCGAGCGCGGCGAGAGCATCGGAGCAAAATAGCCGGTTTCGATGACGCGGACGCGATTTGCCCAAACCTCGTAATAACGATACCGACGCGCTTCCATAAAAAGGAAAATTGCTACCAAAATCGAGTTAATCGGAATTACAAAAGCTGGATTTGTCGTCGAACTAAAGACAAACGAAAGCGTTGCGCCCGTCGTGATGACAGCCCAATTGGTGGTCATATCAAGCCGATTGCGCCAGGTATTTGAGCGTTGTAATTCGCCGCGATAAAAGTGCACCATCGCCGTCGTAAACTCGGTCGAACTCATGTGGAGCGGAGCGGCTACGGGGTCGGGAGTGACTTTCTCACGTGATTTTTGGTCAATCGCTGCGGCGGGAAGAGACGAATGAATAGAATGACCGTTTTCCGATGTTTGATTGCCGGAAAGTCGTGTTCTTTCCCGCACTTTTTCTCTCATATCACCTAAAAATTAGAGGTTAAACCGAACAACCCTTGTGAGGCGGCAGAGGGATGTCTTGCCCCTCTTAAGAGTTTAATGCTTAAAAGCAAATTTAAGCAAGAAACTTGTTGATAGGCGCAAGATTAAATTGCTGTGTCAATTTTTAACGCGCGTTAGCTTTCTGAATTAACGTATTATTCGGGTTGATTTTAGCGAGTTTATCCAGAACGGCTTGCGCGGCTTGCGCGTCGCCTTTTTCTTTGAGGGCGATTGCCAAATTTTGCAAGGTTAATTCATGATCTGGAGTTTTTTTGAGAGAAATGTTGTATTCCTTGATTGCGCGGTCAAGATCAGGCGGTTGTCGTAAATAAAAAGTAAGTCCTAAATCAGTGCGAACATTAATATCATCAGGATTTTTAGCGAGCGCCGCAACGTACCATTTTTCCGCCGCTTCAAAACGCTCGGCGTCAAACAGGGTGTTGCCTAATTTAACCATGATTTCCGGCGAGTCAGGATGAATCTTGTTTGCCTGCTCATAAAATTTAAGAGCATTATCAAACTGCTTGATTTCGTAGTATAAATCTCCGGCTTCAACCTGAGAGGTAAAATCATTTGGTTGGGCTTGAGCCTTTTGCAAAGCGGCTGTGACTTCGGGCAAAGCTGCGCCGCCGCTCGGGTTTGGCGCATTCACCCCGCCGATTGCCGGGTGGTTAGGAGGCAAATTCTGATTCTGATTGTTAGCAATCTGATTTTCGGCGCGCGCAACCGCAGGAGTCATCGTTGTCACGGGAAGTTCGTGGATGTTAATAGTATTAGCAAACATAAACCCGACAAAACCGCCGGCGAGCAAACCGATAATTGCAAATAAAACGTTGTCTTTGTTCATTTTAAGTGAGCAGTAAGCGGTGAGCGGTGAACAGAAAAGAGTTTGACTGCTCACCGCTCACCGCTTACTGCTGACTGTTTTTATGCGTAGCTATGTAATCCGGGCAGCAGATAGCTGACGCCCAGATATGTGAAAATTATCAGCAAAAAAGCTATGAGCGCAAAATATGCTGAACGTCTTCCCACCCAGCCGCGCGAAATACGCGTGTGCAAAAACGCGCCGTAAGTCAGCCATGCAATAAAAGCTCCGGTTTCTTTTGAATCCCAGCCCCAATAACGCCCCCACGATTCGTTTGCCCAGACCGCGCCCGTAATCAGCAAAATTGCTAAACCGGCAAACGTAACGCTCGCCGTGACATACATTAATCCGTCGAGCGTTTCCAGCGAGGGCAAAGATTCACGCAATTTTTCAGTTCTGAAGCTAAAAATAATCACAAACATAGTTGCCGCTAAAGCCGTTACCAGAGCGGAAAATTCGACGGGATTAGCTTTCATGCTGAGAAAAAAGCTGTTCAGATTGGTAATCAAAAAATCGCTTCCGGCATCTGTAATTTGTTGCCCGCTCAGCGCGGCGATTTGCTCGGCTTTAAATCCTTGGCGTTCAAGCAGCCATTTGCCAAGAATTGTTAACTGTAATGGATCGCTGGCGATTTGGGCTTGTAAAAGCCCGGCGACATTTGTGATGAATTTAATTTGCCAAGCGTAAAGCGCAACGGCGGCGCCTTGCGCGACAAAGGCGGCTTTTAACAGCCAATGTCCGACACGGCGAGCTTTTTCGTTGTCGTTTGCCTGATAAATTAAGAATGAAACGATCACGCCGACGAACAGCAATGCGGCCGCAATCAACGTCTCGCCGACAAACGGTAATTCCAGCCGCAAAGCTGTATTCATGCTGCGTCCGTTTGCCACCGGCAACATAACTGAAGCGTTGTATGCTCCGGTCGTAAAAACTGTAAATTTACTGACGGTGGCAAACACTATCAGCGAAAAAATGCTCGTCCAGATTGCCATTAGTTCTGTTTTCAAACCGTCTTTGAGCAAATACACGACCGCCACGGCGAAACAAACCAGTCCGATGCCGTAAGAAAGCGAGGCGCATCCGACGTGAATTGGTCGCCAGTAGGAATCGAGAACCGGGGGCAAATCAATAAACTCATCACCGATAAATCTCGCCAGCATTAACACCAGCGCGGCCAGAGGCAGAGAAAACGCCCCCAAAAAACGATAGTTTTTGCGATGAGCTATCAGCAGCGTCGCGAGTCCTGCGCCAAAGGCAAACGCGAGACTTAAATCATAGAGATTGGCAAACGGAATATAGCGGAAAACCCAGGGCGATTCGGGGTTTCCGTTAGCTCGCAAAATCGCGTACTCATGACCGTAAGCCGCCACCCAGCGCACGAGCCAGCTCGAAAGATTAAAGAAAACGCCGAGAGTGGTCGTCCATAATCCGATGCGCCGCGCAAAACGTGACGGAGCATAAAGATTTGTTAGTTGAAAAGCCGCCGCCGTGACATAACACGCTAGCGCCAGCATCATTAGTGCGCCATCGGCGATAAAATGCTCGCCGCCTGCGGCAATGCGCCAGCCCGCCATTAAACCTGCACCGCCGAGCGCCAAAACTACCGGCAAATATGAAAACCAATCGGTGAGCGGTTCCTGATCACCAGCTTCGGCGAAAACAATTTGCTTGTGAACTTCCTGCATTTTTCAAAAACTCCAAGTCTTAGTTTTTGCCGACGGCGGCAACGATCTTTCGCATATCTTCTTCAAAAGCGATTGTGTGGCGATTGGTGTTGCCGCCCAAAATCAGCTCGAAATTACCTGCTCCTTTTTCTTCGACCAGCGCCCAAATGCGACGGTGCGAGAAAAAGAAAACGCCGAGCAAAGCTGTGATTAAGATCACGCCGCCTAGATAAAAAGGCGTTTTGCCCGGATCTTTGTTGACCGATAGAACGTGCGCGGCAGCGACTTTTTCAAAATTCTTGAGTTGAAAACGATACCCCATGACGGGCTGATTAATGGGCGCGTTTGGCGGCAGCAATCCAGCGAAAGCGTATGCTCGGCGGGTTTCACCGTTTGCGTTTTTAAGCAGTAAAATTAACGCCGGATTGTTGTAATCTTCGCTCTGCGATTCGATTTGACCGTTTGCTCCGACCGCAAAATCTGCCGCAAACTCTTCCCATTTCGCTTCAACTCCGTTTGGCAGCTTGATTGTCCCGTCCCGCGAAATTTTCACTTCCTGCGGCGGCGAGCTATTATCAGCGGGCGTGATTTGGAGCGTCGCACTGCGCGCCTTGCCTTCGGAAATAAAACTGGCTTGGAAAAAGCGATAGCCGCCGTAATCAACCGGATTGTTCATATGCACAAGGGCTTCGTGTTCGCCGGTTGCGTCAGAGATGCGAATTCGCGTGAGCCAATCGAGCGTGTTGGCGGCGACAATTCCGCCGTTCGGATCAATTAACTTTTGTTCGATATCAAGACAAGTAACTTCAAACGGCAGCGAAACGGGTTTTTGTTTCGTTCGGTCGAGGACAAATTCGGTTTGCAGCATCCGCGCCGACGTATCGCCGGGAGCCAGCGGCATTTGTCCATCGCTCCCAAACTGCGTGGTCAGAAAACCGCCGGTCAAAATCATCAAAAATCCGACGTGAATCATCAGGTAACCTAATCGGTTCCAAGCGCCGCGTTCTCCAAACAAACAAATTGCGTCACTGGTTTCAGTAATCTTCGCTTTTACTCCGGCAACCCGCATCGCCCGCCGCGCTTTTTCCGTTGCCGCAATCAAATTGGGGGCTTGAAATTCAACTCTCTGAGAGGTTTTTTGCGCCAGTAGCCATCGCCGCGAAGCCGTCAGTTTTCGATTACGAACGATTTTCCAGGTCTTCGGCGCGCGTTCAATCGAAGCTAAAACGATATTGATCGCTAGCACAATCAGCAAAGCGTTGAAATACCAGGTATGATAAATGTCGAATAAACCCAGCCGCCCGTAAACCAGTTTTTGTGCCGGTTTGAGCGCAGCATAATAATGGTCAAAACCTTCGACGTTTTGCTGCATGATCAGCATTCCGATTAGTGATAACAGAGCGACGAGGATAATTTGAGTGACGCCGAATTTAACCGAACTGATGAATTTAATAAATCGCGTCGAAACTGACTGGGCAAATTTATTTTTAATTACAACCAGCGGATTTTCCTGAATTACTTCTTCGTTAACAACCATCTTGAATATTTAAGTGCATGAAGGGCTGAGGGGCAAATCCGGCTTTCTATTTTTAGGAAATTGAAATCCCGATTGACTGTAAAAACCTGTCGGGACGCTCGCCGCCGATCAGAGCGAAAATATAATCATTCGGAATAGTTTCTATCACTTTGCTGCTTTCTACGTCCATCAAAACAAGTTCGCGTTCACGCATTTCTTTGATTGCGACGCCAAAACGCACGTCGAGCAATTTATTGTCCACGCATTGATAAAGCTGCATTTTATTACCGAATTTGACGTTAGTGGCGAGAAAACTTCGCACCAGCAGAGTGACCTTATTCATTTCATCGGGAGAACGCGCCGTAATCGTTGAACCTTCGCGTCTGGCAACGAGATCAACCGCAGCTTCGACAGCCGAATTGCCGCCGCCAACGATGACGATATGTCGTTTTTTGTAATCGTTCGGATTCGACAAACTGTAAATAACTTTGTTTTCCGGCTGACCTTCAAGAGAAATTTTCATTTCTTCATTCGGCAGCCGCAGTTTGTTGGGAGAGCCGCGCAAACCAATTGCCAGCACGACTCGACGAGCGCGATAAGTAATCGGAGTTTTTTCTCCGCCGCGTTCGGTTTTAATCAAAAAATAATCACCGTCTTCGGCGCGTTTAACCGATTTACAGCTTTCGTTTTCGTTAATCACGACTCCTTTTTCGGTTAAGCCGCCAAGCCACACCGCCAAAATCCGCTCGCGTTGGTCGCCTGGAATTTTATGCTGTAAATCATCTGCTATCCGGTCGCCCATTGTTTCCACAATCGCCCGCTGCTCAGCACCGTCGAGGGCAAGAAAATTTTTCTCGAACAATTCGCGCCATTCGGTTTCGGACAAATTACCGCTGTTTTTTTTGCCGAGAAATTGTTTGAACGCGGATTTCATTTCTTTGACAACTTTTTCTTCGAGATGCGGAGCAAACTCATCACGCAGAGCAGCTGGAATTTTCAAGCTTAATTCATCGCGCAGCAGCGATGCCTGCTCCGCCCCGAAGCGATTTAGCTCCGCCTCAAGCGCGTTTTCAAAAGCTGTACTTTCAACTTTTGCTTCATCGTATTTGCCTTTGACAAGACCAAGACCGGTGACCGACAAACCTCCCTGCCAATCCTTAGTGTCGGGTTTGAAAAAGATATATTTGCCTTTTGGATAAGCGGCAATCGTTGACAAAATACGTTCCTGCTCGATTCCGACATAGCGCAAACCACCCTCATGAGCAGTCAGAGCGGCGGACGCTCCGCCAGGACCGACGCCGATAATCGCGACGTCCACATCGGCTTGCGGTTCGGGCGCTGCCTGAGCTAGTTCGGCGGCAATGTGTTCAATTACTTCCCTGCCTTCCTTAACAGCATTCTTGATTAACGGAACGCCGGAAACGTCGCCGATAATATAGCAGCCCGGAACATTTGTCAGATAACTGGCGGCATCGCGCTCGGGAGCGGGACGCGCTCTGATCTTTTTCGTCGTGTTAATCACGATACAGGCTTTTGGGCTGACCGGGCATTCGACCTGACAAGCCGTGTCTTCCATACATTGGTCGGCGGCGATGACCGCCGCGCGCCCGTCCACAATTGCTAAAACGTCGTGCGGGCAGGCGTCAACGCAAGCCTGGCAGCCGATGCAGCGGTCATTGAAAATAACCGGATGCGGATAAGCCGGACCTCTGTATTTTTTCAAACCGAGTTCGGTGAGTTCGGCCGGCGTCAGCCGGCGAATGGGATCACTTTGTTTGGCACTATCTTTTCGCGCTAGAAAACCAAAGGTGCGAGCAAAATCTGTTGTAGTCACAACCAGACCGATAGCAAACAGAAAAACACCAATGCTCGTCCAACCAACCCAGGTCAACCCGCCAAATTGCGTTGCAGCGGTGTTTGCTCCCCAAACCTGATTAACGGCAATCAACAAAGCCAGTAAAAGAACAGAAATGATGATTTGCGCTCGTTTCATTGCTGATTTGTTGTTCCTCCGTTTAGTTGTTTAATTTGGGCGGCGATAGCGGCGGCGCGCTGAGATTCGGTGGAAGCTGTTAAATACTCGTTCCAACGGTTTCGATCATAATAATGCTGAACATGACAAGAAACGCAGTTGGCTTCTTTTTCGGCGATCAACGCTCGACCTGTTCGGCTGTCAGTGTAACCGCTATGACACTTGGCGCAGGTTTGGCGCGGCGTCTCGCGGTCAAGCGGGGCGAAAGAAGTGTGACAGCTTGAGCAAGACATCGCGCCCGCCGCGTCAGTTTTCATTCCGGGCGCGGGCGCCACGCGGTATAAATGAAGAGCGTGAAATTCTTTGCTGCGCCGCATCTGTTCAGTGTCGGCAGGATCGCGAAATTTAGTCACATCGAGCGTCATCGCCGCCGTTTCCGGCTTTAAACCCTCCCAACGCCACTCGCCTATTTCCGCCGGATAACCTTCACCACCGCGATGCGGCGTGGAAACGCTTTTACCATTATAGAGCTGGTGATTGTTGTTATTATGACACTTTGCACAAGAGTTGATGGCGGCCACGCGCGGCTCGAAATTTTGTCCCTGATGCTCGCTATGGCAGCTTGTGCAGGAAACTCCGGCTTGCTCATGGGCAATGGTGTTGGTAGCGTGAAACGCGCTTGCCTGATGACATTTAATACACGCATCTTCGAGCTTTCCGCTCCAGGTATGACAAGTCGTGCAGGAATTTGCGTTCGGGCGAGCGGCGATAAATCCGGCTTCCATATTATTTAACGATGCACGCGTGTGCGGATTTGAGAGCTCTGCCGGAGCAAAAATTTGCGGTCGCAGGTAAAACGCCGCAACGCTTAAAACGCCAATGATCAAAAGAGTCCAAGCAAATAATCCGCCGCGCCACGCGCCTCTCAAATCATTTGTCGGTCGCCAGTTGATTTGGGCTTTGCCGGGCATCGGTTTTCCAACGGGGCGCAGAGCAGTTCCCCAATCTTCTTTATCGCGCGTTCGTTTTTCCCAAAAAACTTTAAGAACATCCGTTACTTCAGCCGTCGGCGGTTGCGGAACAAGATCACCAAGCGCGGGCAGGCGGCGCGAAGTAGAAGCCGTCACATCACCTGTAAATTGATGCGTGACGAAAAGCAAAAGCGTTTCGCTCTGACGCGAAATCACTAATGCAAACGGTCCGATTTGAATAACGTCGCCGTCCGCGAGCGCGTCAACCTCCTCGGGTGCCAACAATCGCCCGTTAAGAGTCAGCGTGTTCTTAAGGCTCAAATTAATTAAAAAATAATCGGCGCCGACGCGGTTGATGCCGGCGTGAATGCGGGAAACAACAAGGTGATTTAAAAATATGTCGCAACTCGGCAGCCGCCCGATGACCAATCCGTCTTTACGCAAAGTCACTGGAGTAGCCGTATTATCAGCGTGCGTGATGAGAAAATTGCCGCTTTCGAGTTTCATCGTTTAACGAACGTTAAAATAAATTACTTGGATGATATGCACGACCAGCAAAAAGAGCATCAGCGCGGTGAACAAGACGTGCGGGGCGAGCCAGAGTTTAAGCGATTTGTGCAGATAACATAAAGCGTCAATCCGTCTTAAAGTGGCCGCCGTTTCTACTGCTTCGAGCAGCACTCCGCTATCGGCGCGGGTAAAAGTTGTCGCAATCGTTTTAAATTCTTCGCGAGCGCTGGCGAGCATTGTCTTTAAATCTTCTTTCGCAAAATATTGCCTAAACAAATATGAGAGCGATAAAAATCGGCGGCAGACGCGGTTTTTCACTGCGTTGCTCAAGGGCGGATTATCATCCAATTCGGTAATTTCAACTAATTTCGCACGCAGTTCCTCGCGCCTAGTTTCCAAGTCTTCAAGCAGGAGCGGCTCGCCTTCAATCTGCGTCATCAGGCGCGGGACAATAAAATAAGTAAAAGCCCCGAAAATGCCCGAAGCAATCACCAAATCAAATGAAATCATCAAAAGTGAGGTTAGCAAACCGCCTGAACGTGCACCGCCATGAACCAGTAGCGCAAAACCTGCTAATACTCCAAGATAAATGTGAGATAACAACCAGTATCGCAAAGCACCGGCGCGACGACGATAAACCTGTTTGCGAAACGGATACGCCATCGTCCAGACGATGCCGCCAAGTCCGGCAAGTCCGGTTAGCCAGCGCATAGTTAGCCAAGAATTTTCAAGAAGCAGCGAATCTTGCGTATAGCGCCAGGTTCCCCAGAGGGCAGCTCCCCCGCCGAGTAAAACCAGCAAAATGCCGCCGATGTGACCAAGCACCTGCAGCGGATCGCTTTTGTGAATGTTGCGCCCGATGGCATGAGTTTGGTCTTGATAAATCAACCCGATCGAAGTTTGGACTTCGGTAAAATATTCACGCGGATTAACGCGGACAAGAGCGCCGGTTGGACAATTTTCTTCGCACGAATAAGCTTTTCGACGAGAGTTTGGCGGATTCAAACCCGTTCCCTGACAAAGATTGCATTTGACCGCCAGCAAATCGTCGGTTTGCGTAACCGGTGCCGGAAGCGGGGTTGGGCCAAGCGAGAAAAATCGGTTATACAGTGGCGCGAAAGAGTTTTGCAGGAAATTTGTTTTGCCGTTGCCGGTTTTTACCACGCCCTTTTCTGGCTTTTTTGTCGCGGCGTTTTTCTCGTGACGCGGAATCATTGTAATCGCGTTATACGGGCACTGCGTCGCGCAGTCGCCGCAACCGATACAGGTTGGCGGATTAATATCAATTTCCCCGTTTGCAAACCTGGCAATCGCTCCGGTTGGGCAACCGGTCATACATTCCGGGTCCTGGCAATGAAGACAAACCGAAGGAACGAGAGCGTGCTGAATTTTTTGGCTCACGGGTTTAACCGGTTTGATTGGGCGTTCGATGGAAACGCCCCGCCGCACCAGCCTCGAATGCCCGTGAACCTGGTGGCAGGCGAACGAACAATTGCCGCATCGCACGCACAAATCCATATCCATGATCAGCAAATTATTTGTGTCAACGAGCCCGGTTTCGATAACACGGTCGGC
Organism: Pyrinomonadaceae bacterium; assembly: GCA_040005335.1. GTDB lineage: Bacteria > Acidobacteriota > Blastocatellia > Pyrinomonadales > Pyrinomonadaceae > JBBQUS01. The sequence goes on from JBDTZD010000136.1 coordinate 10,210, forward strand.
TGAAACAAGCGATTTCTGGTTGATTGGGGGCAGCGGTTTAACATCATCGTCAACTTTCGAGATGTTACTCAAAGAAGACAAAACGACGCTTGCTAGTTCTGGTTGCGCACGTAGGCGCGAGACTGCAACTTCCAAAACCTCGGCGCGCCCCAAAACCGTCGCCGTATATTTCCAATCAATTTGCCCGTTGATGCTTTCCAAACCGAGACAATTTCCCGCTCCCAAAAAATCCACGCCGATATTTTTGTTCGCGTTCATTAGCAATTCGGCAGCTCCCGGATTATAATCGGCTCCGCTGACGCGCTGAATCCAACCGTTGCGAACAAAAACCAGACGGTTTATCGGGTCGCCTTCGTGAAACAAAACGTGATTTTTCTCATAAACGACAAACCGCGCGGCATCGCCCAATTTGGTTAATAAATCTGGGTTAAAAATGCCGGAATCAAAATTTTTCAGTTCGTTGAGCACTAAGTTTAACCCGTATTTCCGATAGTTACGGTCGAGGATTTTTCCGAAAGCAGGAAATTTGCGAAGAAGGCGCAACGCCGGACGGGTAAATTCTAAAACAAGTGCTTTTGTATCGGCGGCGACGCGAACAGTTGTGCTGCGTTTCTTTCCGGCTAGAATCGCCATTTCACCAAAAGAATTGCCAGGTAAGATTTCACCGACTTTTTGCTCGCCCTTCTCGTCGCTGACGAGCGCATCAAGTCGTCCTTCGACCAAAACGTAAAAAATATTACTTTCCCAAGTTCCTTCGGTGAGAATCGTTTCGCCCGAAAGAAATTCGAGCAGTCGAGCGTAAGGTCCAACTTGTTTGCCGTTGTAATTGCGCCCAAAGACAACGACATCAATATCGAGTTCGTGTTTGAATTCGCCATTAGGGTATTGTTCAACAAGATCCGAAACAATTTCCACGCGCCGGATGGCGTCAATAATTTGTTCGTGGTTGGTGAATTCACGCGGCATAAAATTTGAAGTCAGAACCGCCGGAGGTTGGCGGGCGGTTGAACAATTGAATCAAAAACGCGAGAACCGTCTCGTTAATTAACGAGGCTGGAAAATAAAATAAACGGCGATAACACCGAGCAACAATAATAAAATCAGCAAAACCCCTAAACTGATAGCCAGATAAATTTTCTTACGTAAACTTGTTTTGTTTCGCTGAACATCTAAGTTCCACGTTGACAATTCATAAACCGGCTCCGGTTTTTTTGCTGCATTGTCCACCTGATTGCGCAAACCATTCGTTGAGGATAAATTCGGTTCAACGAATGTCGGCTTTAGTGGTTGAGCATCAGGTTCGACTTTCTGTGAAACCTTTGGAGTTTTTTTGGAAGGAGCAAAAATCATCGAGAGATTGAATTGCTCCAAAATTTCCAAGTGTCTGGTCGCGCTTAGGTTTTGCGTTTTTGCTAAAGCATCAAATTCTGACGAACCCGTGCGTTTTTGCTCGTCGTCCATTGGATTGCCGCAGTTTGAACAAAACGCTTTTGTTTCATCCACCATGGTTGCGCAACCCGAACATTGCTTCAAACTCATAAAATTACCTGTGAGTTTTTCTTAAAGCTTCGGCTCTCCTCACGATTTTTGATGACAAATCAAACAATCGTTGGTCGTTGCAAAACCGGCTTTCTTTTTCAGTTCAGGACGTAATTTAGCTGCTGCATCGTGACATACATTACAGTTGGTGTGAAATGCCACTTCGTTATTGATTTCCTTTGAGTCATCTTTGCCATCGGCTTTTTTATAAACGGCAATTGCCTGTGATTTATCATCGGGAACATTGCCTTCTTGGAAATGACATGTGCGGCAACTTTTAACCGGAGCGGCATCGGCTTTTTTTAAGACTTCGACCGTTAACAGATCTTTTCGCTCCGAGGTTACAAGCGGCGCTTTCAAAGCCTCTTTAGGTTGGTCGGTGTGGTGACATTCGGCGCATGAAATGTCGGTTTTTCCGTCCGGACTGTATTTTTTGAAACTGTGAGAATCGTGGTTAAAAGCAACTTCGCCGTATTCAGAGGTACTGTCTTTGTTAAGCGTCGTTTTTGTTGGCAACTCTTTGCTGTCAAGCACTACACTCGAATTTCGCGCCTGCACATTTTGTTTAAACGCCGCGCCGGCAATCCAAACTGCGAGGCAAAAAGCCATCAAAAAAAAGAAAGCTGTAATTTGAATTGTTTTGTGTTTCATAAAGCTCTACCTTGTGCGGTGAATCTTCGCCCAATTCCATTAGATTTGTCAAATTTTTACAGTTGTGAGAAACGCTTTTCTAACGCTTCATCTGAAAAGACGCTCCGGTGTGGCAACGTTTGCAGTTCGCAAAATCCCGGTCGCCAAATGATCGCCGGTCGTTGTGACAATTTAAACAGCTCATCGCCCGGTTTGAAGCAAAGTGTTCAGCAACAATTGGCGAAGCAACCTGTCTGCCTTGCGATACTTCGGCTTTCACCGAATGACAATCGTTGCAAGATAGTTTTTGTCTGGCACTGTGAGAGGCGTGGCTAAAACTTGCTTGAAACGCTTTAGCCCCGGTCGAAGTGCGACGATAGTTATTAAGCGAGTGACAGGTGCTGCATGAACCAATGTTGCGCCCGCCGACAACGCGATTTGGCGTGTGACATGAATAGCATTGATTGTGCGCATCCTGATTAACCGGAATCGAGAGAGCGACGCCGCGCCGCAACGGGAGATGGCAAGCCGCACAACCTTCGGTAGGACGAGCTTCGCCTTGCAAATGCGCGGCATGGTCAAACTTCATATTAAAACGTTCGTTGAAATGAGCGGGAAACGAGCGCATTGGTGCCGGTGCGCTTCCAACATCTGCATGACAAATCAAACACATCTGTGTTTGCGGCGTGACAAACTGCGCCAGATGACAATCGGTGCAGGCGGCATGTGGGGCAAATTTGGGAGTGATCGAATTATCCGAGCGGCGGTGACACGAATCACAGTTGATTTGCGCGTGTTCGCGAACCGCGTGCGAAAAAACGCCGTAATTTTGTGCCGCTTTTTCCGATTCGTGCGCTGAGATTACCGCCGCTTCGATTGGAGTTTTCCAAGCTGTCGGAAAAATTGCCGTGACCGCAATAATAATCAGCGAGAAAAGACCGACGGACAGCAGCTGTCGGTGACACCGTGAAGTTATCACGGCTGATTTTTCGGTTGTGGCAAAATAGTTTTTCACGGTTTTATGGGTTTATGACTCTCCGGCACTCGGAACGAGCCCACGTATGTGTTGTGACAGTAGGAACAAGTCTGCACTGCCGACTGCGGGTTAGCTTGTTTTTTTACCAAGTCTTCAATTCGCCGATCAATTTCGAGCCGGATTTCGTCTGAATGACAGCCGGTTCCTTTGCTGGCACAAGCAAAAATCGGAACGTCCGGGTCGAGAGAGCGCAAGCTGGCTGACTGCGTGATACGGACATGACAAGCCGTACATTCGCGGTCATGCGGAAAGGTGCCGGTTTCGGTTTTTTGGTCGTGATTGAATTTGAGCGAAGTGCGCTCGATAAAGTTTTGAGGCGCGGCTGCGAGACGGTTTTGCACGTGACAGCCGGCGCAATCAATTTGCGTCGGTCGCTGTTGACTAAAATGGCAGTTAAAACACGATTCGTGTCCGCTCGGAAGGTTTTTGAAATGTCCAACCGCAACGGCAATACTTTCGTGCTGAGGAACAGCCGCAGCGATTCCGGTTTCTAAAACTGTCTCGACGGGTTGGCGCGGTGCAGTGACGAAAGTTTTACCGGCAGCAGGGGCATGGCAAATCGTGCAGTTATTGTAGTCGGTTTTCGCCTTCTCATCCGGCGCGACCGCATTAAATTTAACTCTGACATAGTGCGCGACGGCGATTCCCTGATTCCGCTGTAGAGTTCGATTTTCGGCAATAATGTCTTGATGCACATTATGCGGGAACTTGATCGAAAACTCAGACGCTTGATTAGGCACCGGAAAAGCGAAGCGCCCCGCGGCCCGCGGCGAAACCTGCGTGTGACAAATCGCGCAAATCTGCGGACGGGCTCCCTTGAAAAACTGCTGGCGGTGACAATCAACGCACGAAGCGTGAACCGGGTAATCAGTAATATCAGGAAAACGATAACTTGCGCCGTCCAAAGTTTTTGCAGATGAAAGACCATTCGGCGATTGGTGGCATGAGGCGCAGGATTGTCGCTGATGCTCGGCGACGTTGTGCGAAAAAATCTTATAGGTTTTCGGTTTGTCGCCACTGCTCGCCGCACTCACTGAAAAAATCGGCAGAAAAAGTTGCAAAAAGATTAAAGAGAGACACGGCGCGAAAACCCAAACCGCCGCAAGCTTTGCTAATTTTTCCCTGCCAATATTCATCAAATATTTTTTAATCGTTTGTTTTAGCCGCGGTTGTTTTGCTGGCTTTTGCCTGACATTCGGGCAAAGAGCAAGCTGCGCTAATCTTTTTTGTGACGACTTCACATTTTTTCTTGCCGATTTCGTTTTTTAGAACTATCGGAGCCTGCGGTTTTGCCGGATCAACTTCGACTTCACAAGTCCATGAATAGCCGGTATCACCGAAAACAATTGGCAGCAAATTAGTGACGAGATAAGTTTCCGTCTTCTTGTTTTCCGGCGGCACGACGTCAATGTCAAGAAAATAAGCATTGCCTAAACGATCAGTCATGATTGATTGGAAACCCTCGCCCACGCTCGCCGTCCCTTTTTTGGCACGCGTCGTTTCCTGGGCGGAAACCCTTCCCAGATTGACTAATTCACGCAAAACGCTTTTCTGCTGATCGTAAAACCCTGCGCGAAGATTTGCGGGTAAATTTGTCGTCAACCATTTCAGAGCCAGAACAGGTGTTTTGTATTCGCGCAAACTCTGGCGATAAGCGGCGGCAAATTCAGGCACCGCTTCCGCTTCGGCAGACGTTTTGATTTCGCGGCAATACGGGGATTCACAATCGTTGTTTTTAAGCCAGCAGACGAATTCATCGCTCACCTGACTACCGTTCCGGCGCAAGTTGGCATAATAGCAATCTTGCGAAAATGGCTCGGTTGCAGCAATTTTTTTGATTAGTTGGGCATTTTGCTGGCGTGAGCCGCGCACGAGGTAAAACCGCTTGCGGTCGAGCTTTTCAGTTTTGCCGTTGATTTCGACTTGTGCGGTAAATTTGATCGAACCGCGTTTCGGTTGGGCGGACGCGGCAGTATCCTGCGCCGAGATTGAAACAAGCGCAGATGCACTGATTAAAGCGGCACAAATGATAAAAGCTAAAACACGCATAAAAGCAGATTTTATGATGGTCGCGGATCAATTAAAGCGTCGGACGAACTGGAAATTTGAGAAACGGTAATCGGACGCCGCGCACGAAAATGCGGTCAGAACGAATTCCTACTGGCGGAGCAAAGTTGTTGGCTCCGGCTGCCGAGATAAAATCGTCCTGGTCAATTCCGTCGCCGCTAACGCCGATAGCGCCCACCAAAATACTGCCGCGATAAAGCGGCAGACCGCCTGCAAAAATCTGCATTCCATTTTGTAAACCGGGAATCTGCGTACAAGCGCAAAGTCCACTTTTTTTCTGCACGATGCGGCTCCGGCAGACGGGCGGTGGAGAAACCAAACGATTGCGAATCAAATCAAGCTGCAAACCGACGTTGAACGGACTCCATTGGCCGAGCTCGGTGCTAAACGGTCCGGCATTAGTAGAATTGATTCCATCAGGAAAAAGTGGGCGATGCAGAAAACCAACCGCGCGTTCGCTAAAGGCAACAGCGCCGTTTAAACTTATGCCGTCTGTCGCCGCACGGTCAGCGTAGCTTCCAAAGCCGGCGCTGCGCAATTGCGTTCCGGCATCGCTCCGCGCCAGGAAAGCTGCGGTGCGCGCCTTTTGCACCGCAACATCGTACCCAAACACCGGGGCGTCCGCCTGCCTAAAAATTCCCAGAATTGTGCCGTCCACATCAACCACCGCCATCGAAACGCGCGCATTGCTGCCGATCGGTTGACGAATTCCGGCGCGCGTAATGTTCGCCATTTGCGCTGCCGAAGCCAGAGTTTGCTCAACTTCGGACGCAGACAACGCCGAACCCGAAACTGCCGGAAAAAATCGCGGACTCGCTTCGCCACTGATTCCGCCCAATGTTGTGGGAACAAAAGCTGATGGCAAAGCCGCTCGGATTGGAAACGCAGGTGACACTGCACCAGGCAGACTTGGAAAGGAAATCTGAGTGACGCTCGGCGGACTAGAGACGTTTGAAAAAGGGAACCGGATGCCTTCAACTAAAATATTATCGCCGCGAATTAGCGCGGGTGCGGAAAAATTCTGCGCCGCCGCGACTGCGATTATTTCCTCGAACGGCTGGTCGTTGTCGGTCGGGTCGCGGTCAACCGTGTAAATGCCGTCGCCTTCGACTCCGATGCCGCCGACCGCCACACCGTTTTTGTAAAGCGGGATTCCGCCTGGATCGCCGGAAAGTCCGAGCGGCAAACCCGCCACAGCGATATCCGAACAGCTCAAAGAAGAAAATTGAACGCCGTAGAGCGGTCCGCCCGGACGATTATCAACGCCCGGCGGAAAATGCTCCTGAATAATAAAACCCGCAGTGCGAGTCGTAAAAGCATTGCCACCGGCGCTAAAAAGCGATCCAGTTCCCGCTTTTGAAATAGCCGCCGCTTCTGCCGGAACGGTTAAACCCTCTAATCCGCTGCCGCTCGCGCCGACGCTGCGGATTTGCGTGGTCGCCGAAGCGCCGGTCATGACAAAGACGCCCAAGACATTACCTTCATGGTCAGTGACGGCAACTGTCACGCGCTGGTTGAGCGCCACAGCTGTTGAAACCGCTTGCGAAATTACAGTTTGAACTTCATTGGTAGTCAAGCCATTTTGCTGAGCGAAAATTGGCGATCCGCTCGCTGCGCACAAAAATAATAAAATGGCACTGCATTTGACCAAACAAATTGTTTTTTGGAACCAGCTCATAGTTTTTGTCTTAACTTCTTTTGGAAAAAGTCAACCCGTTTGCTGAAAATCCTGAGTAAAGCAGATTTTCCAATTAAACTCTCGAAACTTGAAAGTGTGGACTAACGACAAAAAACGTGCGGTCTCATTTTACGCCGAAACGAAGGATAGTCAACAGAAAAAACATTCATTTAAATCAATTGCTTCAATTCATTAATGAAAATCGATACGTCATTATAT
>JBDTZD010000316.1:0-17228 GCA_040005335.1 Pyrinomonadaceae bacterium
GAGCGAGCCTTGGGGAAAATACGGAGGTGGTTTTTCGGATGCCATATAAATTTGATTCCTTAAAAATGTTATTGATAATTGTCAATATAACGATTGAAGCAATTTAAAACAAAATCTGACGCTAAAAAAATGAAAGGCGGTTTTAAAACCGCCTTTCAACAATTTAAATTAACTTCTGATTAATTAACCGGAGTTTTCGCGGTTGTTCTGATTTGGGCCGCTGCTTTCGCTAGTTGCTGTGCCTTCGGAAAAAGCTCGACGGCACGCATTATTTGCGGATCGGCTTCATTGTAAACCCGAAACGACGTGGTCGAGCCATATGCTGCCGTTGCCAATTCATAACGAATTTGGCGGGCAATATATTCGCGTTCCTTGTCCAGTTGCGCTGCAGTAAATATTTTGTAGTCCGCTTTTCCGGCAACAAAACTTTTGAAGGCGGCAAAAAGTGTGTCCGAAATAGCCAATTCGGTTGATTTGAAATCGTGGTCGAAATCAATCGCGCGGTCGTTTTTGAGATCGCCGAAATTCGCAACCTTGCCCGCCGTTAAATCGAGCGCGAACGAGAAAATCGGGACGTTTAAACGCTGCTCCAGCACATTGAGAGTCGCGGGTTTCACGTTTTCATCAGGAGCAATTCCGCCGCCGCCATAAACGATGCGTCCCGTGTCTGTGCGGCTTTCTGGGCCGGTCGGTTTTTTGCCGCCGTTTTCATTGTGAAATGTTCCGCCCTGCGTGTAGTAATCATAAAGATTACCATTTGAATAATCGCGTTGAATGGTTCTGCCCGAAGGCGTTTGATATTTGGCAATCGTTAGAAGCAGCGCCGAATTATACGGCAGCAGAAATGGGTTTTGCACTAAACCTTTGCCAAAAGTCGGTTCGCCGACGATTAAAGCGCGGTCGTGGTCCTGCAGCGCACCCGACAAAATCTCCGAAGCCGAAGCCGTATTGCGATTGACTAGGATAACCAGCGGCGTGTCGTCCGGGTTTGGATTGTTTGAAGGATATTTGCCGTCGGTTCCGGGAACACGTCCCTTTTGCGTGAAGACAATTTGCCCTTTTTGGAGAAATGCGCTGGCAACTCGCAAAGCTTCGCGCACCAGACCGCCGCCGTTATTGCGCAAGTCCAGTACCAGTTGTTTCATGCCCTGCTCTTTTAACTGCTGCATCGCTTCGCCAAATTCGGCGGAAGTGGTTTGATTAAAACCGCCCGTCATCGCGATATAACCTACTCCGGGACGAATCATGTAAACCTCTGGAATAGAAGGCTGCGGAACGGCATCACGAACAATTTCGACTGTTTTGAGTTCTTTTGTGCCGTTGCGTTCAACGACGATTTTAGCGGTCGTCCCGCGCGGACCTCTTAAGTTGTTGCGAACATCAAAGTAAGGCTTGTTTCTCATGGAAACATCGTTGACTTCGACAATTTTATCGCCGTATCGCAGCCCGGCGCGATATGCCGGGGCGTCCGGGAAAGTAGCGCGAATATAAGTCCAAACCGTGTCACCTTCGCGCAAATCGCCAATGGTCGCCCCAATTCCGAAATACTGGCTCTGTTGTTCGGTCGTAAAAGCCTCAAACTCTTTGGCGTCAAAGTAATTTGAGTGGGGATCAAGCGTGTGCAGCATCCCTTCGATAGAGGATTTGAATAACTCGTTGTAATCGAGTTTTTTGCCGTCAATGTAATTGTCTTGAACCAAAGTCAGTGCCTCCGACATATCCGACTCAATGTTTTCCATTGTAACTGGCGGACGAGCGGATTTATTAATTGTGGAAGCACGTTCGGGTTGTTTCGTGATTAATTTGGAAGAACTACCGTTCTGCGCCAAAGCAGGCGCGACGAGCATAGCGGCGAGCAGAAAACTGCAGATAAAACTTTTTTTCACGCTTGATTTACTCCCTGAAATGACTTGCCGTTTGAACGGGTTCGAACGACGGTTATGATTGTTGCTCATGTCTTTGCTTAAATGACTAGGTTTTTACGCCCTGCAGGTCGGCAAAGTTTCAATGCTGATAATAGCAAACTCTTGGAAGAAAATGCGGCGAAACAGGTTGCTTTGCAGGAAAGACAAAGTTACTTTTATCAATGCTAATTCTGTTTCGTCATCATTGTTATTACAAATATATCAAATTATTTGTCAAAATTCTCTGGAGGAAAATTGTTATGTTCAAACGTGCTTCGGTTCAGACCGCAGTTTTAATCTTGATTTTGGCAATGCCGATGTTGGCGCAAACCAAATTGCTGCGCTTTCCTGACGTTTCCGGCGAACGCGTTGTTTTTACCTACGCCAGCGATTTATGGACGGCTTCAACAACGGGCGGACAAGCAACTCGGTTGACGGCTCATCCGGGGATGGAGGTTTTTGGCAAATTCTCGCCCGACGGCAAATACATCGCTTTTACCGGACAATACGACGGCGACGAACAAGTGTATGTCGTTGCGGCAACGGGCGGCGAGCCAAAACAATTGACTTTTTATCCGGCGAAAGGACCGCTCGCGCCGCGTTGGGGTTATGACAATCAGGTAATGGGTTGGACGAACGATGGACAATCAATAGTTTTCAGATCGCAGCGCGATTCATGGACACTGCCGCAAAGTCGCCTGTACACAGTTTCAATCAACGGCGGAGCGGCTGTCGCCTTGCCGATGCCCGAAGCCGGTTCGGGTGATTTTTCTCCTGACAATTCTAAAATGGTGTATTCGCCGCGAACGCGTGATTTCCGCAGCGAAAAACGCTATGGCGGCGGGCAGGCAAATACGCTTTACATCTACGATTTAGGGACAAATGACGCTAAAAAAATATCCGAAGGCGTGCGTCCCAGTAGAGATGCGATGTGGATTGGCGACAAGATTTATTTTAACTCGGACAAAGACGGCAAATTTAATCTTTATAGTTACGACGTGTCGTCAGGCAAAACCACTCAAGCCACCAATTTTAAAGATTGGGAAGTGCGCTGGGCGAGTTCCGACGATTCGCGCCAGATAATTTATGAGCGCAACGGCGAGCTGGAAATCTTCGACACCAAAAATGGTAAATCAACCAAATTAAATATCAACGTCCCGGACGACGGCGTTTACAAACGACCGCGCACCATCAATGTCGCGCAATATCTTGAAAACGTCGCGCTATCCCCCAAAGGCGAACGCGTTTTATTTGCCGCGCGCGGAGATATTTTTTCGGCTCCGGCTGAAAAAGGCGTCACGCGCAATTTAACTCACTCGTCAACGGCGCACGATAAATTTCCGCGCTGGTCGCCGGACGGTTCGCGCGTCGCTTTTATCTCGGACAGAAGCGGCGAAGAAGAAGTTTGGACGATAGCTCAGAACGGAATGAGTGCTCCAGAGCAATTAACTACTGGGGGCAGCGCGATGCGATATGCGCCGGAATGGTCTGGCGACGGCAAGCGAATCGCTTTTTCCGACAAAGACGGCAAAGTTTACATTTTAACTTTGGCGGATAAAACCCTTAAACAAATTGCGGATGCGCCGAACGGTCAGGTTCAAGACTATGAATGGTCGCCGAAAGGTAATTATCTAGCTTTCAGTATGACGAGCCGCGCCGGTTCCAACATCGGCGGATTTAATTCGGTTTACATTTACGATGTCTCAAGCGGCAAACTAAATCGGGTTACCGATCCGATGTTTAATTGTTACAATCCGACGTTTGATCCGTCCAGTGATTATCTTTATTACCTTAGCGACCGCGAATTTGCGCCGCAGATTTCAAATATTGAGTTTAATTATGCCTCCAACCGCGAGACGCTCGTTTATGCGCTGGCATTGCGCAAAGACGTCAAAAACCCGTTTCCGCCCGAATCCGACGAAGTGACAATCGCATCCGAAGACAAACCGAAACCGCAAGGCGACGACACCAAGCTCAAACCCGAAGACGAACTAAAACCAAAACCGCAGGACGAAAAACAGCCTCCGCCGAAAGACGCGCAGCCGACCGTTTCGCCAACACCGACGCCTTCGCCAGCAGACGGGAAACCTGCCGCGCCAACAAAAAACGCGATTTCAACTAAACCAGAAATTATTGATTTTGACGGCATTACAGCACGAGTAACACGCGTTCCGCTCCCGGCGGAAAATTACGGCGGTTTGACTGCGAAAACCGGACATTTGATTTACTTTGTCGGCGCGCCGTTTTATTACGGGCGGGCTTCGGACAAACAACCCAGCTTGCGTATTTTTGCGATGAAAGATCGCAAAGAAACCGTTTTGCTCGAAAACGTCGGAACTTACTCGCTCTCGTCGGACGGGTCAAAAATTATTGCCAGTCAAGCCGGAACATTTAGTTTGATTGATGCGACGCCAAACGGCGACAAATCAAAGAAGCCGGTTTCGACCGTCGGACTAACCGCCGAAGTCAATCCATCGCAGGAATGGAATCAAATTTTTAACGAAGTCTGGCGACGTTACCGCGATTGGTTTTACGTTCCCAACATGCACGGCAACGATTGGGCAAAGATTCGCGAGCAGTACAAAACCTGGCTGCCATACGTCGCGCATCGCTCGGATTTAAACTATGTGATCGCCGAAATGATTTCCGAGCTTGCCACGCAGCACTCGTACATCGAAGGCGGCGATTTCAATTTGCCGCCGCGAATTCGAGTCGCGCTCGCCGGGGCAAGATTTGAAGTTGATAAAAATTCAAATCGCTACCGAATCAGCAAAATATTCGGCGGGGAAAACGAGGAAGAAATCTATCGCTCGCCGCTCACCGAAGTCGGTGTCAACGCCAAAGTCGGCGATTATATTTTGCAAATCAACGGCGAAGATGTCACCGCCAGTAACAAAGACATTTATCAATATTTACGCGGCAAAGCCGATAATCCGGTAGTTTTGACAGTTAACAGCTCACCGACAGCGGAGGGAGCCAGAACCATTTCGTATCGCCCGATTACGGACGAAGGCAATCTGATCTATCTCGATTGGACTGAGGGCAATCGTCGCCGTGTGTCGGAAATGACGAATGGGCGCGTCGGCTACATCCACGTTCCCGACATGGGCGCCAACGGAATTCGCGAATTTATCAAATGGTATTATCCGCAGCTTGATAAAGAAGGAATGGTCGTTGACGTTCGCGCCAATGGCGGCGGCAATGTTTCGCGGATGTTGATCGAACGATTAAGCCGTAAAGTTTTAGGCGTCAATTATTCTCGCACCGGCGACGATGCGACAACTTACCCGGACGGAGCCTTCCCCGGTGCAATGTCGGCAATATTAAACGAGAATTCGGCTTCGGACGGCGACATTTTTCCGTATATGTTTCGACAGGCGGGACTTGGAACGCTCGTCGGCAAACGCTCTTGGGGCGGAGTCGTCGGGATTTCTAATCGCGGAACGTTGATTGACGGCGGAACGGTCAATGTGCCGGAATTCGGACTCGTCAATCTGAAAGGCGAATGGGTGATCGAAGGCTACGGCGTTGACCCTGACATCGAAGTCGAAAATGATCCAAAATCAGTGATTGCAGGTAAAGATCCGCAATTAGAACGCGCCGTTGACGAAGTGATGAAGAAACTTGTGAAACCGGTCAAACTCCCGTCACGTCCTGCCGCGCCCGTCAAAACAAACTAAACTGCTAAAATAGGAATCGTAAATTGTGAATTATAATTCGATTCACGATTTACGATTTATTGAATTAAAGGTGAAACTATGTCGAGATTTATCTTTGCTTTGTCATTTCTATTATGCTTAGCCTATTTTTGTTCAGCTCAAATAGGAGATAAAACCGGATTCGGAATTGCGAGTGATAAACCTTTGAGCGCGAAAGATACTTCTTCAAATTGTGAGAAGAAAACAATTGTCAGGAACAGCAAAAATGCGCGATTACTAATTGTATCAAAGCCAAGAGCTGTTTATACGGATCAAGCAAAAATGAATAATGTTGAAGGCGTTGTTATTTTGCAAATCACATTTAAAAAGAGCGGCGAAATTGGCAAAATAAATGTAATAAACGGATTATCAGATGGTTTAAACGAACAAGCAACGATGGCTGCTAAGAAAATTAAATTCATGCCTCAAAGAAAAAATGGTAAATCAGTCACGATCACAAAAAACATTGAGTACAATTTTAATATTTACTGATAAATGACTCACTTATTTGAAGTTAACAATTTAGACACTAATTTTCGATTCTTAAGAAATAAATGCTTATGTCTAAATTTATTCTAGCTCTTGTTTTTATAGCGGGCTTAAACTATACCTGTTTTGCTCAAACTCAGGAATTGAAAGCAGGTATTAGCGATAAACCATTGCAACTTTTGTCCATACCCCGTGCAAATTACACCGAAGAAGCTAGGAGAAGAAAAGCTCATGGAACAGTTTATGTGCGTATAACGTTTTTAGCGAGCGGTGAGATCGGAGATATCACTGTAACTAAATCCAAAAAGAAATTGCAGAAAACTGGCTTGGTTAACCAAGCAATCGAAGCGGCAAAGAAAATAAAATTTATTCCGGCTGAAAGAGCCGGCAAACCTATTTCCGTTGTCAAAACTGTCGAGTACAATTTCAATTTGTATTAAACGAAAATGCCTCACTTACTCGAAGTTAAAAATTTAGAAACTCATTTTCCGACTCTTAAGAAATAAATGCTTATGTCTAAAGTTATTGTAGCTTTTGCATTTCTGCTGTGTTTGAACATTCTCTGTTTTGGTCAGGTTGTAGGCGGCTCGGAAACCAATTGGGAAAGATACGCATTTCAAAAACAGGGTTTTTCCGTTCTGCTTCCCAAACTGCCCATAGTTATTAGTGCTAGTAATTACAAACGTAGCGAAGAATCTGTCCGACTTGGTGCATATTCAAAAGGCACTGCATATGTGGTTAGTTATTCGCAAGAAGCAAAAGACAATCCGCTCAAGGGTTATCAAAAGATCGAGCCTTTTAACGAAAATAATTTTAAATTAAGACTTGAAATGATCCGTCGAGAATTTGAGAGCAGCAAAGAAAAAGTGGACGAATCTGAATCGGAAGAAGATGGCTTGCAGATTACACAACTCGTAGGCGGCGACATAACATTCAAACTATATTTCAATTCCAAAAACAAAAGTTGGTTTGAGCTTTACAGATACGGTGAAAGTGACTTGAAATCAGATGCTGAGAAGTTCTTTACTTCTGTCAAAATAGAAAAGAAACCGCAAGGAAAAGAAATTGGCAAAGGCGCAAGTTTTGTTATCGGAGATAATCTGCAGAGTACATCGTCAGTTAATTCGGAAATTGGCATTGGGTTGGACAAATCAACTTCTCTGAATAAATCATCAAAACCCTTGGATGGTAAAGAAAATTTTGAGGTTCAAAAATTTCGCATCATCTTGAAACCTCGCGCTAGTTATACCGAGGATGCACGTAGAAATCAGCTTTCAGGTACGGTCAGAGTCCGCGTAACATTCTCGGCAAATGGCGGAGTGTCTAACGTTTCAGCAATTTTCGGTTTGCCTTACGGTCTAACTGATCAAGCAATTGCCGCCGCTAAAAAAATACTGTTTGTACCGGAAAAACACAACGGCGTTCGCGTTTCTGTTAATAAAGTCATCGAATACAATTTCAATTTATACTAGCAAATGCCTCATTTATTAGAAGTTGAGAGTTTACAAACTCATTTTCCGACTCGCGCCGGAGTTGTTAAAGCTGTTAACGATGTCAGTTTTCATCTCGACGCGGGCGAACTGCTTGGAATTGTCGGCGAATCGGGCTGCGGGAAATCAATTACTTCACTGTCAATTATGCGGCTAATAGCTCCGCCGGGGAAAATTGTGGGCGGCGAGATTTTGTTCAAAGGCGAAAATCTTTTACGAGCAAGCGAAGAACGGATGCGCGAGATTCGCGGTAACGACATCGCCATGATTTTCCAGGATCCGATGACTTCGCTCAATCCGGTTTATTCCGTCGGCGAGCAAATTGCCGAAGCTCTGCGGCTGCATCGAAAACTCTCTCGCAAAGACGCTTACCGAGCGGCAATTGAAGCGATGAAGGAAGTCGCGATTCCAGACCCCGCGCGTCGCGTGGATGATTATCCGCATCAGCTTTCGGGCGGAATGCGCCAACGCGTGATGATCGCGATGGCGCTCGCCTGTAACCCAGAGTTACTTATTGCTGATGAGCCGACGACTGCGCTTGACGTTACAATTCAGGCGCAGATTCTCGAACTGCTTGATAATTTAAGAAAAACCCGCCAGCTCGCGGTTTTGCTGATTACGCACGATTTAGGAGTTGTAGCGGAAGTTGCTGACCGCGTTTGCGTGATGTACACCGGGCGAATTGTCGAAGAAGCGAATGTCGAAGAAATCTTTGAGCACCCACGACACCCTTACACACAAGGTTTATTACGATCAGTGCCAAAATTAACGACGGCGGGCGTTGTGCGGGCAAATCGGTTGGAAACAATCGAGGGCGTTGTCCCAAGCCCGACAAATCTGCCGCCGGGCTGTCATTTTGCGCCGCGCTGCCCGCACGTTCACGAACGCTGCACGCATGACCCTATGCCGCTTTATAACGTCGAAAATAAAGCTAACGTACGCTGCGTTTTGTATGAAGAATTAAGTCTGGAGAAAAGTTAAAAATGGAACTAACTGCGAGAAAGAGAAGGTTCATGACAGTCGAGGAATATTTGCGATTTGAAGAGCGTTCAAAATTCAAACACGAGTATATGGACGGCGAAGTTTTTCGGGTTCATGCTCAAAGTCCGCGCGATTTTCAGCTCGCCGGAAATCGCGTCAGTCATGTTTTTATTGTCAGCAATATTTGTTTTTTTCTTCGGCTGGCATTACGCGACAAGAAGAAAGATTGCCAAGTCGGGACAACCGAAATGCGAGTTTTGTTGCGCGATGAGCATTACGCTTATCCAGACGTTTTCGCAGTGTGCGGTGAGCTGTCGCTCGTGCAAGGCGTTTTTGACACGTTAACTAATCCATCTGTACTCTTTGAAGTTCTTTCAAAATCAACCGAATTACGTCACCGAGGCGACAAAGCGCACGATTACCGCAATATGTCGAGCGTGACTGATTACATCCTTGTTTCACAGAATAAAATGCGAGTCGAACAGCAAACGCGGCAAGCGGATGGTTCTTGGAAGATAATTGTTTTTGAAAAATCTGAAGAAAAAGTTTTACTCGAATCGCTCGAATGTGAAATTAGAGTTGCTGACATCTACGAAAACATCAAATTCCCATTAAAACCCAATTTGCAACTCGTCGAAACAAAGAAAAAAGTTAAATGATCGAGGTTAAATCAGCAACAGAGAAATCAGCGCTTGTTCAAGTTCGCAATCTTTTCAAGCATTTTCCGATTGCGGGAAGCGACAATGTTGTCAAAGCTGTGGACGGCGTTTCGTTTGATATTTTCGCAGGGGAAACGCTTGGTTTGGTTGGTGAATCCGGCTGCGGTAAATCAACAGTGGGGCGCTGTCTGCTGCGTCTGCATGAGCCCACGAGCGGTGAGGTTTTCTTTGAAGGCAAAAATATCCTGCTGACAAACCGCCGGGAAATGCAGCATCTGCGGCGCGAAATGCAGATTATTTTCCAAGACCCATATGCCAGCTTGAATCCCCGCCTTAATATTCTTTCAATTATTTCTGAACCGCTCAAAATTCACGGCATCGGCAACAAACGAGAGCAAAAGGAGCGAGTTGCCGAACTGCTCAAAAAAGTCGGGCTTGATCCAAATTACATGAACCGCTACCCGCACGAGTTTTCCGGCGGTCAGCGTCAACGCATTGGAGTGGCTCGCGCTCTGGCGCTCAATCCAAAACTGATTATCGCTGATGAACCAGTTTCCGCTCTGGATGTTTCCGTTCAAGCTCAAGTAGTTAATCTTTTGCAGGATTTACAACAGGAATTCGGTTTGACTTATCTTTTTATCTCGCACGGGCTGGCAGTGGTCGAACATATTTCGACGCGCGTGGCGGTTATGTACCTCGGCAAAATTGTCGAAGTTGCTTCCGCCGCTGAACTTTACGCTAGTCCCTTGCACCCTTACACGCAAGCCCTTTTATCGGCGATTCCCGTCCCCGACCCGCGTCATAAACGCGAGCGAATTATTTTGAAAGGCGATGTGCCAACACCCGTCAACCCGCCGTCCGGATGCCGTTTTAGAACCAGATGCCAGTATGCAATTAAAGAGTGCGCGGAGATTGTTCCGGAACTGCGCGAAATCGCGCCGAATCATACGGCGGCTTGCATTCGCGTTCCGGGTTAT
Source organism: Pyrinomonadaceae bacterium (assembly GCA_040005335.1). Lineage (GTDB taxonomy): Bacteria > Acidobacteriota > Blastocatellia > Pyrinomonadales > Pyrinomonadaceae > JBBQUS01. Next base: position 10,199 of record JBDTZD010000316.1, read on the forward strand.
CAAACAGCACGCATAAAATTAAGCGATAATAGCGCGGACAACGGCACAGGAATTCTTGAAAGTTTGGCCAGTGTTCCAAATTACAAGTTGAAAATTGAATAAAGTAGATTCTGGCGCTAGACAGCCTTCTTGATTTAGCTTCCTGAAATCCGTTTTTAACCTATTCTTATGTATTTGTAATTGCTGCTCGGTTAGTGATATTTAATTAAACTTTGAAACGCGTGTTGTTAATTCTGAAAGGCAAATATGGAGATCAAATTCTTTTCCAAATCGTTATTCGTCGCTCTTGTGATAATTGCGGGAGCGGAAAATTCGGCGGCGAATTTACGGCTAACCCATCCTACCTTTCAGCAAACAAAAATAGTTGAGAAGACTTCTGACGACATCGAAGGCGGGACGAGTGTTTTTGTTTTTGTCAAAAATAATGCTGCCAAATATTTGTCGAAAAAACACACGTCCGTAACTCAGAAAAATTTCGGTTGCGCGTCAGCGCAGTGTCAACGCCGACGCGATCTCTCTGCCAACGCGCCCAAAATTAGTCTCAGCATCCAAGCGCAAAAGTCTCTCGCGCTCGGCAATCAGTTTTTCAAAGACGGCAAATACCTGGAAGCCGTCACCGCCTTTCAAAAATCGGTTCGCCTCAAGCCTAATTATCAAGCGTATTTTGGTTTGGGCGAAGCGCAATCCGAACTCAAACAAACAAGTGAAGCCGTCAAATCGTATGAGCAAGCCGTCAAGCTCAATCCCAAACTTGACGAAGCTCATTACAATATCGGCGTCATTCGCTACGAGCAAAAATCTTATGCGGAGGCTCTTTCGCCGCTCCAGCAAGCCGTCAACACCGCGCCCGCTTTGGCGGAAGAATATTACTATTACGGTTTGACTCTCAATGAACTCAAACGCAAAGAAGAAGCCATCGCCGCCTTGCGCGAAACAATCAAGCTTGATCCAAAATTCGGCGAGGCGTATCAAAATTTAGCCGAACTTTACAATGAGCTTGATCGCAAAGCTGATGCGGTCGCGCTGCTTCGTCAATCGGTTAAAGCAGATCCGAACAACGGCAACGCTTTTATTGAACTTGGAATTGTCAATTTTAATGATAAAAATTACGCCGACGCTCTCGCGGCGTACAAAGAAGCGGTTCGATTGCTCCCAAACAACGCCACTGCGTTGGCGTATCTAGGCGATACTGAGTTTTCCTTAAAAGAATACGCCAACGCTCTCGTTAGTTACCAAAAAGCCTTGCAAATGAAGCCGGATTTGAAAAATGATTCCGAGTTTCTTACGCGTTACGGGTATGCTCAATTAAATGAAAACAAGTTCCCTGAAGCGATAAAATTGTTAACTGAGGCAACGCAAATCAATCCGAAAGATAATTTGTCGTTTTTTGGAATCGGCAATGCGCAAATGCAGAGCTCTCCGCCAAATTACCCGTCGGCAATCGAAGCGCTCAACAAATCCGCCGCACTCGATCCGCAATTCGCCGACACTTTTATTTTATTAGCCCAGGCATATACCTTTAGTGTGCCGCCCAATCCGACTGCCGCGTCTCAAGCCGCTCAACGTGCCGTCACTCTCGCTCCAGATAATCCCTGGATGCATTTTTTTGCGGGTTTGCCCCTCTCGCAAATTGGTTTGCATGAGGAAGCGGCGAAATCTTTTAAAGAGGCGGCGCGGCTTGAGCCAAACAACGGGGCGTTTCGGCTGCAAACGTGCAATATCTCGGCTCTGACCAAAGAGTATCAAGCCGGGATGGTCGAATGTCAGCAAGCCATTAAGCTTTTACCGCCGGAAACTGTTATTTTAGGACACCTCGGATTAGCTCAAATCTACATTGGAACCAAGCGTTACGATGAGGCTATCGCCACATCTCAAGCCGTTATTCGTCAATATCCTAATTCTCCCTATCTCTTTCAAGCTCATAACGTTATCGCCGGGGCTTACTTTACAATGAAGAAATTAGACAAAGCTCTCGTAGCTTTTAAGGAATCAATTCGGCTTAATCCCCAATTCGCTTATACGCACTACGGTCTCGGTTTGCTTTATTGGGACAAAGGCAATAAGACTGAAGCATTGCAGGAATACGGAATTCTGCAAAATCTCAATCCGCAATTAGCCGAACAGTTAAAAGTCTATATGACGACAAATAAATCAAAAAAATAGTCAGCCAGAATGATTAGTTGTCCCAGACAACGTTTGATCAAATTGGAATTAAGCGATTTGGTAAGTCGCCACGCTGGTCGGGGTTTCATAACAGCGCACTTTGTAAACGTAAACACGTTCGTCGTCAATTCGTGAAGCGATGTATTCGAGAATATATTTGGCTAAATTCTCAGCCGATGGATTTAGTTCTTCGTCAAACGGCGGTAAATCATTGAGATTGCGGTGATCAAGATATCTGACAATATCGTCAGCGGCTGCCTTAATGTCACCGAAATCCACTAATAAACCGACGTTGTTAAGCTCCGAGCCGCGCACAAAAATCTCGATTTTGTAATTGTGCCCGTGCAGATTTTCGCATTTTCCCTTGTAGCCGCGCAGCTGGTGGGCGCTTGAGAAATGCCGTTCAATCATGACCTCAAAAATTCCCGCCATTTTTTAATGAATTTGATATGTATATTCGACTATTGTAGCGACCGTCACAGGCTGCTTGTTTTTAAGAGCAGGCTTAAACTTTATTTTGCGCGCCGCTTGTAACGCGTTTTCGTCAAATTGGCGGCAGCCGGAAGACTTCTTTAAAGCAGCCTTGGTGATTTTACCGGATTTATGAAAAACAACATAGATAGTTGCTAAACCTGAAGACTGTTTGCAATAACCATCGGTTGAAGCTTCCGGTTTTCTAACAATTTCAGTTTTTTGATCAACCTCGTTCATTTTGTAAATCACGTCATCAGTTTGTTTTGTATTGCTGTTTTGATTATCCTGAGCTTTTGTAGCTGGAACAAAACCCAACAGCAATAATGCAGTGATGATTAAATTGATTTTCATTTTTCCTCCTTCAATTTCTCAATTCGTTGAATCAATTTTGTAGTGTGATTGCGCGCAATCAGCGGAAGGCGTTCGTCATCCACAACTTCGTGCAAGTAAGCGAGCATCTGTTTTGGATCGGAAATTTGATTGCGGTTGAGCAATGAATTAAGTCGGTCAGCCAGCTGCGGCGAATTTAGGGGCTGGTTTTCACGCGCCACATTCATATCAAAAATCCAAAGATACTGCTCGGTCAGCTTTTTATATTCGTCAGTCAAATCTTTGACTGTTTGATTTTCCGTCCAGTTAAACTCAACCTCGCGCACCATATCGCCCTGCCAGCGACGCAACTTCATGGTTCCTAAGTGCGCGTAATTTCTTTCCGGCGATTGATAGTTTTCGGTTGATTCAATCAAATTTAATTTAGTCCACAAGTTTTGAATTTTCTCCAGCACTTTGTCCGAAATCGTCAAAGGGTCAGTCAGAGAATCGCTTAAATCCTGCTTTTGAAAAGTAATTTTCCCTTTACCTTGCGCGTTATGTTCGATAACGACACGCGTAATGTAAAATTTTGGCTGTGCAAACTCGTAGTTAAAAGGCAATTGCGAAGCAGCGGCGTTAGCTTTGTTCGCACCATTAACTTGTGTATTTTTCTTTTGCGGAACTGTTGTTTCATTCGATTCTGTTGGCATCGAATTTTCGGCGCGCTCGTTCTTTTTCGCTGGTACTTTAATGGATGTTAATGCTTCGTCGCCGGCGACTTCCGCAGACGGTGTTGCTGTTTGTGTCGTTGTCGCTGCTTTCGGCACAGATTTAGGACGCGGTTTACGCCTCGTTTGAGCTACTGCGGTAACAGTCAAAACTGACAAAATAGCAAGCAAAATACATTTTTTTTTCATTAAATTTAAGTTGAAAAAGGCTTGTTCAATAATCGCTTTGATTATGTTTGTCGCCCCTGAGTTGGCAAAAGCTGATGTATTCTGGCTAATCATAACTCTTTTTGAAAACTTAATTACCTCTGAAATCTAACTTTACTCGAATTTTACACTGACAATTTTCGAGATGCCAGCCTCCTCCATTGTCACGCCGTACAGGGCACGGGCAGCTTCCATCGTGCGCTTGTTGTGCGTGATTACGATAAATTGAATTTTCTCAGACATTTCCCTAACCTTTTCGACGAAACGCCCGACATTAGCTTCGTCCAACGGAGCGTCCACCTCGTCCAAGAGACAAAACGGCGCAGGGCGAAAACGGAAAATCGCTAGTACCAGTGCAATCGCCGTCAACGCTTTTTCGCCGCCGCTTAAAAGCAAAAGATTTTGCAGGCGTTTTCCCGGCGGTTGGGCGACGATTTCGATGCCGGATTCCAAAACGTCGGCTGCATCGAGCAGACTCATTTCGCCGCGCCCGCCGCCAAAAATTTCGCTAAATAGCCGAGTAAAATTGCGGTTTATTTCATTAAACGCATGTTCAAAGCGCTCGCGCGAACGACGCTTAATTTCATCCAAAGCGTTTTCTGCCGCCGCGATGCCGTCAATAATATCTTTGCGTTGGCTGGTCAAAAACAACAGACGCTCCTCAGCTTCGCTTAATTCTTCCAGAGCCAATAGATTAACAGCGCCAAAAATTTCGAGTTTCTCCCGTAACTCTGCAACTTTTCTTCTGCCCTCCGGCAAATTAAAATCAGCGGTAGCGGGCGGCAGATCCGGCAAGTTTTGATTTAATTCCTGGTGGCAGATGTCGAACAGATTTTGCAATTTGACGGACGTTTCAGCTTGACTTACTTCGAGAGCCGCACGCACGTCCTTGGCGCGAGCGGCAGCAGCATTTGCCTCGCCGAGTTCGACAGAATGTTTATCGGCAAGCCCTCTGGCTGAAGCCAATTCCTTGATCGCCCCAGCAATAATTTCCGCCTCCTGCTCTTTTTCATCATCAACCTGCAAAGTTTGAGTTTTTAGCTCAGTCAGAGATTTGCTTAATTGTTCAAGCCGGGCAGTCGAAATGGACAAATCCTTGCCGCGATTTTCGATTCTATTTGTCAGTTCAGCGTGTTCCTGTTCGACGCGCCGCAGGGCGTTTACCAGAGAGCGGCGGCGTTCATTGGCAGCGGCAGCGGCGGCGCGATGTTCGCTCAAAATTTGGTTGGCGGATTCGGCTTTTTCGCGAGCCTGCGCCAAAGTTGATGAAATTCCGCTTAATACAGCGTCCGTTTTTCTGAGCTCATCTTCCGCCGTTTGTTGATCAGCTTCGGTTTTGAGTTGTTTTGCCTCTAAATCAACTCGCTCCGTTTCGAGTCGGAGGCGTTCGTCTTCGACAACTCGTTTGTGTCGCTCAACACGTTCGATTTCCTGCTGTAAAGATTTAGCGTTGACTTCCAACGACATTAAATCTCGCTCGGCACTAACGATTTTTGTTTGGAGTTCCGCAACTTTTTGTTCGGTCGCGGCTAGCTTTTCCCCAGCGTTTTCGACTTCCGTCTCAACCTTTTCAAATTCGTTTTTTAAAACTTTGGCGCGCGCCGCAAGTTCGCGCAGTTCGCGCTTAAAACCCAAAATACCGCCCTTTTCATTTAACTGCGAATGTCCGAAAGCGAAAAATCGGTTTTGATAAACGATTTCGCCCGCGAGAGTGACGCAATTTTCATGATTAAACCCGGCGGCTTCATCGAAAGTTTCGACAATTCTAAAATCGAGCGGCAGGAGAATGCTAAAATTAACGGCTGAACCAATAATATTGGATATTTTGATTGAGGAATCAGAACCGTGGGCGGTATCAAGCGGGTTTTGATTATTAATAGAATTTCCTATTGCCGCCCCCGGTTCTGATTCGCTGACCAGAAGATTTAATTTCCCTGTCTTACTTATTTTTAACCACTCGGATATTTTCCGCACATCTTCCTTGTTTTCAACCAAAACAGTTTGCAGATTTGCTCCTAAAACGGCTTCCACGGCTTTTTCATATTTTGCTTCAACCTGAAGAAAATCTGCCAGTGTTCCGTGCAGTTTGACGCCGATCTTGTGATGCTCTGCGAAAAGCTTTTGAACGGCCGGTTCAAGCAAGGCATTTTGATTGTCGAGTTTTTCGAGCGCGTCGCGGCGAGCCTTGATAGTGTTTGATTCGTCGCGCGATTTTGATAAACGCTTTTCCAGCGTTTGCAAATTATCACGCAGTGATTTTACTGTTTCCAGATAACTTTGGCTGTTTTCGTTAACGGTCAGCAAATTTCGGCGAGCGGCGGCGATTTTGACTTGCTCGGTTTCGAATTCATTTTGACGCTCTTTGTGGGTAGCCACCGCGCGCGCGCCTTCTTTTTCCAAACCAGCCGCCCGTTCAGCAAGTTTTTCAAGCGTGTTCGCCTGCTGTTTAGCAATTTCGCGAAAACGTTCAGAAGCAGTTGTATGACGGAAAAGTTCTCGCCGATTTTTTTCAATTTCGGCTTCGATTTGACGCACTGCGGCGAGCTGTTTTTGATAACTTTCCTCAGCCGCCAGCAAGACTAGAGCTTCACTTTCGTTTGCGCTCGTTTGTTGCTGGTTTTTCTCTCGAATTCTTTCTCTGTCGGTTGAAATAACCGCTAACTGCTCGTTCAAAGTTTTGATTTCGCGCGCGAGTCCGCCAGCGCGTTCTTTTAAATCCGCAACCTGTTCAGTTTGGTGCGCGAAATCACGCGCGATTCTCTCGCGCCGCAAAGCGTTTTCCGACGCGCTCTGCCGGATTTCCGCTAACAAGTCTTCTGCTTGACGGGCTTTGCCGGTAGCGGTTTGCGAGGCTACGGATTGTTTTCTCACCGCTTCGCTCAGGCGATTCTCTTCCATCGTTGCCTCTGCCAATTTTTCGCCCAATTCAGCGAGAGAGCCGGAAAATTCGCGTCCTTCGGCACTTAAAACATGACCTAAAAGCTCGCGCAAAATTTGTCCAATCTCTTTGTAACGGCGCGTCCTTGAGGCTTGCCGACGAAGCGAGGCAGCTTGTTTATCAACTTCAGAAACAATATCGGAAATCCGGCGCAGGTTGGTTTTAGCTGATTCAAGCCTGATTTCAGCGGCGCGTTGCCGAGTACGAA
>JBDTZD010000303.1:0-17224 GCA_040005335.1 Pyrinomonadaceae bacterium
AACACGCAGTTGGCTTGCCGTCTGTCACCATTACGATTTGCTTCATTTCTTTCCGCTGGGAAACCAAGATTCTTCTGGCTAACTTTAAACCTTCTGCCGTATTGGTGTGATAGGGCCCAACTTGAGTGGTACCCAATTTTGCAATCGGTAATTCTTCCGCGCCATCGTGAAACAACACGATTTTCAATGAATCGCCCGGATAATTAGTACGGATTAAATGTGCTAAAGCCAGAGCCACTTTTTTAGCGGGCGTGAAACGGTCTTCACCATAGAGAATCATTGAATGTGAACAGTCGAGCATCACGACCGTCGCGCACGACGATTGATAATCCTGCTGATGAACGTACAAATCCTTGTATTCAAGATTAAGCGGAACGCCTAAACCTTCGCGCTGAATTGCGCTCATTAGAGTTGTGTTGACATCCAAATTTATGGTGTCCCCAAATTCATACTGCTTTGACGCTGCGCTCGTTTCAATGCCCGTTGCCAGATAATTAGTATCGTGTCGCCCAAGCGATGACCTGCCTACACTACCGAGCAAATTCTTGAGGGTTTTGTAACCCATAAAATCCAAACCCTTTTCTGTGACTTCAAATTTGACGCTGCGTTCTTGCGGAGTGCCAATCTCGCCTTCTCCGCCACCTTGTTGAACTTGCTGGCTTTGTCGCTGCTGTTCCTCTTCCTTGAGATTTAAATAACCCTCTTCGACGAGACGTTCAATAAGTTGATTTATTAAATCTTCGAGTAGAGAACCTCTGAATTTGCCTTCGTTTTGTTCGAGCATTTGTTTCATATCTTGCTCGTCCAAAATACCTTTTTCGAGCAGAGCTTTAAGCAAAGCCTTTCTCAAGGCATCAAGCGAATCATCAATCTCATTCGGTTGTCTCGACCAATAATAATCGTCGCTGTAACCTGAATCGAGCAAATCCTCGCTCAACGCATCCATCAAATCGCCCAAATCCACTCCAAAAACATCAAAGCCGTTGAATTTTGAATACCTAATAAACTTCATTTTTACTGCCTCGCTGATATCTTAACGATACTCGCTTTTCACTTTGTGATGCAACGAAACATTTTCAACTTGCCAAATCTTAACCTTAATGGCTAAAATTTTATCTGTAGCAGGTAAAACTTCACTTTTTTGTTAAAGCGTATTTCTCTCCCCGACTGTGAACTCTCCCAGGTTCAAAAACTAAAAATTTGAAAGGGAATAACATGAGAAAAACTTTAGCAACTCTCGTAATGTTGGCTTTATTAATTGTCGCACTCCCCTTTGTGGCAAACGCGCAATGCAGACGTAGAACTGTCAGGCGTTACTATTCAACCCGTTCCTACAATTCGCCTGTGCGCTATTACGCTCAACGCCAACGCCCAAGTTTTTATCGTCGGCATCGCAACCTGATTAACGTCGGCATTGCAACCGGTGCCGGCGCTTTAATCGGAGGTGTTGCAGGTGGTAGAAGAGGAGCTTTAATCGGAACGGCATCGGGCGCTGGACTTGGTGCTTTGTACACATATGTTCTCAAAGCAAAAAAACGCCGTTACTGAATTGCGAAGAGAACAAAAATTAGCAATGCTGCGATGGTTTTCTCCAAGTCATCGCAGCTTTTTTCTATTTGAGCGATTTGTTTGAAAGTTGTTTCTACCCTGTTTCGTATAACAATACTCGAAAATGTGCGACAACAGAGGTCAAGTAAGCACCCATCTTAATGTCGTAACAAGCATTTTGTTACCTTAGACTACTTATTCTTCATTTGGAAGGAAATTTGCTATAAGACCTTGACAGATACTTGGAAAGGTAAATTGAAACAATGAAAAAACTTATTGCAACAATCACTTTAATGGCAATGATGTTTGTCATGCTGCCCTTCGCGGCAAACGCACAGGTACGAAGAAGCAACCGTTATGCAAGCAGCACCTATAAGAGCCGAACCTACTCGCGCCCGAGTTTTTATAGCCGACATCGCAATGTTATTAACGTCGGTGTTGGTACTGGCGCTGGCGCATTACTGGGAGCAATCATCGGCGGCAAAAAGGGTGCGGCTATCGGAGCATTAGCTGGTGCAGGCGGTTCGGCGCTCTATACCTACAAAATCAAACCGAAAAGCCGTCGCTACTAAATTTTCGGCTAAATAATTTGAAAAGCAGTTATAAATTATGTCTGATTTACAATTGCTTGATACTCTAAAATCCGTTGAATTGGTTATGTTTCCTGATACCTCTAACCATCAAAAGATATAGACAGATTCACTTTTTTGTGTTGTTATTTAATAACAATTTTGTTTGTAAACACAGTTTTACTGAAGTCTTTTCAGTGTTGAACTAAATCAAAAGGAGTTAAAAGGATGAAGAATTTTTTAGCATCGCTAGTTGTAATGGCACTGCTAGTCATTATGTTACCTTTAGCTGGAAATGCACAAACCAGAAGGGCTTATTACTATAAAGACCGAAATGGGGTTGTCCATAAGACTTATAAGAAACCTAGCTTCTATCGTCGTCATCGAAATGCTGTTAATATTGGCGCAGGCACTGCGGGTGGCGCCATATTAGGTGGAATTATTGGTGGCAAAAAAGGAATGGCTGTTGGCTCCGCGGCTGGAGCCGGCGGATCGGCACTATACACTTACAAACTTAAAAAGAAAAAACGCCGTTATATCCGTAGAAGATCTTATTAATTTTGAGACAAAGGGAAACCGCTCCAGTGTTATAACACTGGAGCGGTTTCCCTTTGTGTTTTAGTAACTACCATTAATTGAGTACAAAGATTTAAAATTCCATTTAATTGAAATTATCAATATCGCTTAAATCGTCATAAATCATTCCGCGACGATCTTTCTTAGCTTTGGTAACTGCTTCAAAACCACCTTCTTCATTTCGCGAGATCTTGTTTTGGGCATATAAACCTTCGAGAACAAATTCACAAATTGAAACGAGCATAGCTTGGTTTTTTCTACTTCCCTCAAATTGCGGCAGAGCAGATTCAATTAGCTCCGGCACTTCTTCGAGAAGCATTGCGCATTCGCCTGCAGGGGCAGTATCCGCAAGTTTCAATTTGTTACCATTATCGAACCAACTGATTGTTGGAGTAAAATCAATCCCGACAAAATAGCCTTCAAAAATCTGCCCGGTAGCACGTTTAATTAAGTCTTTGGCAATCCGATGCGCACCTATTTGCTCGCCTTCATATTCTAATTCCATTTTGCCAGTCATGGCTGGAAGTGCTGCGTAAATATCTGAAATTCGCGGCAAAATCATATTTTCTCCAGTCATTAGAGTTCGCCGTTCGGCACTCGAAACTGTTGCCTCCATTGAAGTTATAGGTAAGCGTTGAGATACGCCGGAACGTTTGTCAACTCTTTGATCGTCGCGAGCCTCAAAAGCAATCTGCTCAACAATTTCACTGATGAATTCAGGTATCTCGATTTCGGAGCCGCCATCACGAGTTGCCCAGGCTTCTTGTTTGGTAATTTCTACTCCTAGCTGTAAATCTTTCGGATAGTGAGTTAAAATTTCCGCCCCGATGCGGTCTTTGAGCGGCGTAATAATTTTACCCCGTGCTGTGTAGTCTTCAGGATTTGCTGAAAATATCAGCATTACGTCGAGCGGCAAACGAACTGGATAACCTTTGATTTGAACATCGCCTTCCTGCATGATGTTAAATAAACCAACTTGAATTTTGCCGGCTAAATCGGGCAATTCATTGATGGCAAAAATACCGCGATTAGCTCTCGGCAACAAACCATAAAAGATTGTTAGTTCGTCTGAAAGTAGATGTCCACCTTTTGCCGCTTTGATAGGGTCAACGTCGCCAATAATATCTGCAATTGTCACATCCGGAGTCGCTAATTTTTCTACAAATCGCTGGTCGCGTCCGATCCACTCAATTTTCGTATCATCACCATTTTCCTCGATTTGTTGTCGTCCGAATGCACTCAAAGGATGAAAGGGGTTATCGTTAATTTCTGAACCAGCAATAATTGGAATTTCTTCGTCAAGGAGGCTGGTTAGTTGACGTATAATGCGACTTTTAGCTTGTCCTCTCAAGCCAAGTAAAATAATGTTATGTTTTGATAAAATCGCATTTGTAATTTGCGGTACGACTGTTTCTTCGTAACCTATAATTCCTGCGAAAAGTTTTTCGCCTGTTCGAATCTTTCGAATTAGATTTACTCTTAACTCATCTTTGACTGACTGCACTTGATAATTGATTTTTTTTAATTCGCCGAGAGTTGTCGCTTGTCCCATTTATTGAAATCCTTTAATTGATCTTTGTGAAGTTATATATTTATTATCCTCTTTCTTTAAACTAACTTTCAAGGCGAACTTACCCTATCAGATTTCGCCTTTCTTCTTAAAAGTTTGTAAAATAAAAGTTTGTTCATTATTTTTGATATTTGTAGGTAATTATGTTTTTTGATGAAAGTTTTGATGTGATTGTAATTGGAGCTGGTCATGCCGGATGCGAGGCTGCCTCTGCTGCTGCTCGTCTAGGAGCAAAAACCGCTTTAGTCACAATCAATTTGGATTTAATTGGTCAAATGTCTTGCAACCCAGCCATTGGCGGTATTGCGAAAGGTCATCTTGTTAGAGAAATTGATGCCTTGGGCGGCATTATGGGGCGTGTTATAGATCGCACCGGAATTCAATTCCGTTTGCTCAATCGTTCACGCGGTCCCGCCGTTCAGTCGCCTCGTGCTCAAGCTGATCGGGCTTTATACCGAACGGAAATGCGTCGTGTTTTGGAGGCGACTCCAAATCTGCATCTGCGCCAAGGGGTAGCAGTTAATTTTATTGTTAAAGATGGTATTGTTCGCGGTCTGGAATTGCAAGATACTCGTAAATTCGGCGCCAAAGGGATTGTCGTTGCTACCGGAACATTTTTAAACGGTACCATTCATACCGGAAAGAGCACATTTTCAGCTGGTCGAGCTGGTGAACCTGCTTCGATTGAGCTTGCTGAAAGTCTTAAACAACTTGGCTTTCCTGTAGGACGTTTAAAAACCGGGACTCCGCCCCGTCTTGACGGCCGGACAATTGATTGGGACGCTTTTGAACCGCAACCTGCTGATGAGGTTCCAGTTCCCTTTTCATTTGCCACTGAAAAAATCGAACAGCCTCAAATTAGTTGTTACATCGGTTATACGGAAGAAAATTTACATAACAAAATTCGACAAAATTTACATCAATCTCCTCTTTATTCAGGAAAAATTAAAGGTATAGGTCCTCGCTATTGTCCCTCAATTGAAGACAAAGTAGTTAAATTTGCCGACAAAGACCGTCATCAACTATTTCTTGAACCCGAAGGACATAATACAAATGAAGTGTATCTTAATGGCTTTTCCACTTCGTTACCCTCTGGTTTGCAGCAAGAATTAGTTCGAATGATAAATGGATTTCATGATGTCCAAATTATCCGCCCCGGTTATGCTATCGAATATGATTTTGTTGATCCGCGCCAACTAAAACATACAATGGAAACAATTCATGTTTCCGGATTGTTTTTTGCTGGACAAATTAATGGAACGACTGGCTATGAAGAAGCCGCCTGTCAAGGTTTAATTGCCGGTATCAACTCTGCTCTGCAAACCCAGAATCGCTCACCATTACGCCTGCGCCGTGATAATTCATATATCGGTGTTTTGATTGATGATTTAATTCAACATGGTGTTGATGAGCCTTATCGGATTTTTACTTCACGCGCTGAGTCAAGGCTTACTTTACGCTATGACAATGCCGATTCACGTCTATCCCCTGTGGGACGCGAGATTGGACTTGTTGGTGATTCGGATTGGCAACGTTTCAATCATCGTTCTGATAATCTTGCTTTACTTAGAAGCACTTTAATCAATACTCGCTTCAAACGCTCCGATGTGATTTACTCTGCACTATGTCAAACTTTAAATGTAAATGATTTAGGTGACTCTATAACTTTGGCGCAATTATCCCAAAGACAGGGTGTTAAGACGGATTTGATTTTTCGTCTTTTAGCCTCTGAATTGTCATCTGAGATCAAGTTTTCGGATCTAGAATCAGCTCTTGCCGACTATTTATACTCTGGTTATATCTCTAATCATAATGCTGCTTTTGCTCGGGTTAATTCACACGATTCCCTCAAAGTTCCAGACGGTTTTAATTATCGCCTTGTTGGAGGACTTTCAAATGAAATGATTGAACGACTCGAGAGAGCCCAACCTTTGACTTTTGGGGAGGCTCGAAAAATATCCGGGTTGACTCCTGTCGCACTTTCAACATTGCTCGTAGGGCTTAATACTAACACTAATATCTCAACGGCGATTTGACTCCTAAATATAAAAGTAGCACGTCCCACATATGATTTTTAGATATAGCAAAATCATATGTGGGACGTCCTACTTTTTACCTATGAGTTTTTGACAAAGATGTTTTTAGAACTACAATAGGTTTGCTATACAATCTGACAGGCGAAAAAAAAATGGGTAAAATAATTGCAGTTGCAAACCAAAAAGGTGGTGTCGGAAAGACGACGACTTCAGTCAACCTAGCTGCAGGATTATCAGTCGAAGAAAAAAGAGTTTTGCTAGTAGATGCTGATCCACAGGGAAATGCTACTTCTGGAGCAGGAGTGAAACGTGGCAGTTTTAGAAAAAGTTTATATCATGCTTTAGTAAATGATGAACCTTTAACAAATATTATTCAAGCAACTGATTTACCAATGTTAAGCGTTTTACCTTCCGATAAAAATTTAGCAGGTGCTGAAATTGAATTGGTTGAGAGAGAGAAAAGAGAATATCGATTGAGGGAATTACTAGATGAAATTAAACACATTTATGATTACATTATCATTGATTGCCCACCCTCATTAAGCTTACTCACAATCAATGGTTTAACTGCTGCTGACTCATTACTAGTGCCGGTTCAATGTGAATATTATGCTTTAGAAGGGGTGACCGAGCTGTTTGATACATTTGCGCGGTTGCGGCGGGGTTTAAACCCACACTTAGTAATTGAGGGTCTTTTGCTCACAATGTATGACGAACGAACAAATCTATCGGCAGCCGTCGCCACAGATTTAAGAGATTTCTATGGAAAACAAGTTTTGCAAACCATCATTCCTCGTAATATTAAATTGGCGGAAGCACCAAGCTACGGTAAACCAATTATTCTTTATGATATTCGCTCAAAAGGAGCAGAAAGCTACCTGCAACTTGCTAAGGAGATTTTAAGCCATGAAGAGAACGGCTTTAGGCAGAGGTCTGAGCGCTTTGATGCCGGAACAAATTAATTCGAGCAATGAAGAATTGCGCGAAATTGAAATTGATTTAATAGAACCTAATTCGGAACAGCCAAGAACACGCTTTACTCAAAGTGCGCTTGAGGAGTTAGCGCAGTCAATTCGTGAGAACGGAATCGTTCAGCCGATTGTAGTCAGGCGAAAAGGAACAGGGTATGAATTAGTTGCAGGTGAAAGAAGATGGCGCGCAGCTCAGCTAGCAGGATTAAATAAAATCCCTTCAATCATTCGTCAAATCACAGACGACAGAATGCTTGAACTAGCATTAATAGAAAACATTCAACGACAGGAACTTAACGCTATCGAAGAAGCAAGAGCCTATAAAAAGTTGATTGAAACATTAGGATTGACGCAGGAAATGGTAGCCGGGAGAGTAGGCAAAGATCGAACTTTTATTACAGGGCATTTACGCCTTCTCAAATTACCGGAAGATATTCAACGACTGGTAGAAGAAGAAAAAATTTCTGTCGGACATGCCCGTGCTCTATTAATGGCAGAAACTACCGACCTACAACGTCGTGTTGCCAGAAATATCCTCGATATGGCTTTAACCGTCCGCGAGACTGAACGCACAGTTAAACGACTCAACAACGGTGTCGAAGAGAAACAAAATACCAAATCAAAAGAAATTGATGCCAATGTTAAAGCGGCAGAAAATAAATTACGAAGGCGTTTTGGGACTCAAATTAAAATTATGCCAAATCCTAATAAATTAGGAGGCAAAATCGAATTTGAATATTACAGTGACGCTGATTTAGACCGCATTTATCAATTATTAATGCTTAATGATGGAATTAAATAATGAGTAAAAGATTGACTGAAATGGTTTCCTGCGCAGGTTGAGTGGCAAAACTCGCTCCAAGAGACCTTGCTCAAGTTTTGAGCAAACTTCCAAGACAAATTTCATCGCCCGATGTGATTGTCGGTTACGAAACATCCGATGATGCGGGAGTTTACCGTCTTTCAAACGAAATTGCAGTGGTTCAAACAGTGGATTTTTTTACGCCTATAGCGGATGACCCGGAAGTGTATGGGCGAATTGCGGCCGTAAATTCGCTCAACGACATTTATGCAATGGGCGGCAAACCCTTAACTGCACTCTCAATTGTGTGTTATCCGCAAAAAGGTGATTGGAATGTCTTGGGGGAAATTCTCAAAGGCGGCCAAAACGCCCTGAATGAAGAAGGAGTAATTATCTTAGGAGGACACTCGGTTGATGATGCTGAAATAAAATTTGGCTATTCAATCACGGGAGTGATAAATCCAAACAGAGTAGTCACAAACGCAAATGCAAAGGCAGGCGACGTTTTAATTTTGACCAAATCGATAGGGACAGGGGTTATCAGCACTGCAATCAAAAATGGACTTGCATCGGAGGAAGCAATGGAAGCAGCCATGAAAATGATGACGACAACAGCACGAATTCCTTCCGAAGCAATGCAAAAAATTGGCGTCAATGCTTGTACAGATATAACAGGCTTTGGTTTGCTTGGTCATTCATATGAAATGGCAAAAGCCAGCAATGTAACCTTTGAAATTGACAGCTTAAAAGTCAAATTACTACCTGATGTTATTGATTTAATTAAGCAAGGAATGTTGACCAGGGGAGACAAGAACAACCGAATTTACACTGAAGATACAATTTCATTTAATTCAGTTACAAAAGAAATGCAAAGCGCATTATTTGATCCGCAAACAGCTGGCGGATTACTTATTAGTGTCGAAAAAGGAAAATCATTAAAACTCAAAGAAAATCTACCTGAAGCTACTATCATCGGACGGGTGTTACCATTCAATAAACACTTAATAAAAGTAGTTTAATAAAAAACTTCGAGCCTAAACATGCGATTCATTTTTAGCAAATATTTTTTTGTTTGGTTAGCAATAGGATTAATTCCTCTATCACTTTCTTGGAGTTTTCCGTTACTAAGATGGATCACGCTAATTTATGATATTGTATTGATAACATTGAGCTTAGCTGATTGGTTGTTAAGTCGTTTACCTAAAGAGTTAAAGCTTGAACGTGAATTTGCAGGGCGGTTTGCAATCGGAGATAAAACCGAAGTCAGACTGAAAATCACAAATAGCGCACCGCGTAACATAATGCTCAGATTAAAAGATGAGTTTCCACCGCAAATGGAATTATTCGGGCTTAGAGAAGGAAGTTTAAAAGTTGAGAGCTTGACGACAGCGAATATAATTTATGAACTCAAATCATCAAAACGGGGACGATTTGAATTTGGCGATATAGCAGTGCGGTATCTATCAAGGTTCGGATTAGTCTGGTGTCAAACGCAAGTTAATCAAAAGCAACAGGTTAAAGTCTATCCTAATATGAGGAAGGCACGTGAAGCAGAACTCGCAGCTTTGGGTGCTCAATCGTTAATTGCCTCACAAAGGCGCAGTATCAAACGGGGCGAGGGAAGAGAATTTGAATCAATGCGTGATTACGTACGCGGTGACGAATTACGGAATATCTCTTGGACAGCGACAGCGCGACGCGGCAAACTTGTGACGCGTCAATATCAAATTGAACGCGACCAGACAATTTTGGTTGCTCTCGATGCGGGTCGTTTAATGACCGGAAGGATAGAAAACGAATCAAAATTTGATTCGGCAATTCAAGCAACTCTCTCGCTGATGTCGGCGGCGATGCGCGGCGGCGACAATATCGGCATTGCAGTTTTCGGACGGCGCATTAAAAAATTCCTGCCTCCGAAACGCGGGATCGAACAGCAGGATGCAGCTCTCGAAATGCTGTATGACATCGAACCGGAAATGGTTGAGCCCTCATATTCAAGGGCTTTTGGGTTCATTGCAGGAAATCTAAAAAAACGTGCGCTGATTGTTATTTTGACAGATCTAGTTGACGAGGAAGGCTCCAAGGAATTGCTAGGCTCGCTTAAGTTGTTGCGTCCACGACACTTACCGGTAGTGGTGACGATTGGAGATCGAGATTTGAGGCTAGCCGTACAAAATCCACCTGATTCCATTCGAGAACTTTTTACACAATCGGCAGCTGAAGAAGTTTTATATCAACGTGAAGCTGCATTAAGAAAGATAGAAATTATCGGAGGACTCGCCTTAGATGTGACGACGCGGACTCTCGCTCCGTCTTTACTCGAAACTTATCTACGAGTTAAGGAGCGCGGGCTGCTTTAATTTTTTATCATCACGCCCAACCAAAAATAAATATGAATACATAGCAATTCCGGTCAATACGCCAACCGCAACTTTAAATGCTGGATTAATAGGAGAGGGAGAAATAAAACCTTCGATAGTTCCGGCTATCACCAGAAGAAAAGCGCAACCGAGAACAATTTTGACAGCTTCGAATCCACTATTTTTAACGGCTTCGAGCCGTGACAAATCTCCCGGCACAAGAATCGAATAGCCAATCATCATCCCTGCCCCGCCGCAAATATTGATGCAAGACAGCTCAATAACACCGTGACCGACAACAAATGATGCTAGTGCATTGCCAAATTCAGGATTGAGTTTGTAGCAAATGGCGAAAACCGAGCCAAAACGGGCGCCCTCAAAAAGCAAATCGTAAATCGCTCCGATGCCAAAAAAAGCACCCATCGCAAATGCGCTGAACGTCACGCGGATATTGTTCTGCATGATAAAAGCTGCCCCAACTTGATTGCCTTCAGTGTTAAGATTTTCCCACCAATGATTGTTGCTCAAAACAGCTTCACGAATGCCGTCAAGATAAACAAATTCACCGAAATCCAAATTTTGCCAGGTCGCAAAAAAACCGATCAAAGCCGCACTAATAAAACAACCGAAAGCAATCGCCATGAAAATTAAATTTTGACGGAAAGCGTTTGGAAAATCATGGTAAAAGAATTTGCTGACAACGCTCAAACCGCGAGCTTCGGCACGATAAACTTTGCCATGAGCGCGAATTACTAGGCTGTTAAGGTAATTAACAAGCTTTGGATCGCGCGATTCGGCGCGGGCAATCGCCAAATCCGAAGCAACGCGACGATAAAGAAATCCTAATTCGCGAACTTCGACGCGGCTTAGACCACGCAAAGTCGCATTTTCGATTAGCCCGAGTAAATCTTCGAGCCGCTGCCAATTGCTTTTGCGTTGATTGATAAATTTATCGAGCATTTACGAATGTGATTTTAGCTTGAGGCTCAAAGAAAAGCCAAAAGAAAAATCGTCGCCAAGGAAAACGTTATAGATTTTTCCGAAGAAAGTTGACGATTTTCCAACCGTCCAGATAGACCCAGGGCGCTTCTCCCAAAGTATAATGTCCGCAAGGCAAAATGGTTTCATCGTGCGGAATACCGCGCCGCCGAAATTCACTCATCATTTGCTGCGACAAATCAAGCGGAAAAGTTAAATCGTAAAGCGTATAAATAAATCGCATGGGACGCGCCGGTAAATTTTTCACTTTGTCCATATAAGCCATTGGGCTAATCGGCAGCCAGAATTGACGCACTTCTTCAAGTGAAACTTCTCTTTCCAAACCCGCGCGTACGTGATAAGTCGAAACTCCCCGCCAAACGACGTCGGCAACATAACCGGAAACATGATTATAGACGGCGGCGTTGATGTTTGAATCGTGAATCATTGCCAAAAATGCAGTAGCCGAACCAATGCTCGTTCCGACAATACCGACACGCTCGAAACCCTCTGATTTCAACCATGAAGCTGCCGCGCGAGTATCCAAAATTGCCTGGCGAATTGATTGCAGAGTGCGCCCGATATTTGGGCTGACCAGAAAATCGGCGCGATCGTGTTCGGGCGGCATCCGCTCTTCATGATAGGGCAAGGTTAATCGCAGAGCAGAAATTCCAATGCGGTTAAAAACTTTGCAAAGCGCAAAATAGCTTTCGGCAGGCGCGTTCCAGTGTGGCAAAACAATAACGGCACGTTTTCTCTCATGCTGTTTTTCGACTGGAAAATAACGGGCGCGAACAGTGTTGTTAACCGGTGAATCCGTCACAGTTTGGCTCGTCCAGGTAAGATTCAAATCCTTTAAATCAAAATCTAAAATTTCAGAAAGAGCAAAAAACTCATCGCTGTTTTGAACCGCATTTTGCGAGTAATGTTCAAAAAATGATTGCGGCGATGAGCCATTTAGGTTGTCAATAAAACGTGTATCGGCAAATTCCTTGCCCCATTCAAAAGGGCGAACAACCCGGTTGTCGTCCCTTTCGGCGAGAAACTTCTCGCGTTTATACATCAGTCGTTTGAGCAAATTTAAGTCGTCCTCAAAATAGTTTCGCTTCGCTTATGGTAGAAAATTACAAACCAAACGGCAACTGACGTAAAAGCAAGATTGAACATAGATAATTCAAATCATTCTTGCTTTATTACTTCGAAGAATTACGTTCTTTTAACCTTCGTAAAATTTGCGGAGTTAAACCGCTCAATGCCGAAAGCGAATTTTTGGCGAAATAGCGGGCGAAACCGCGAAACAAATTTCTGGCAGTAGGCGAGTAATCAAACCACCATAAATCGGGCAGGAAAGTGAAACGGTTGACATGAATATGTTGCGGCGAAACAAGTTCGAGCAGTCCGAGCCTGCCGTGAGTTCGTCCGTATCCGCTCTGTTTGACTCCGCCCCAAGGCGTTTGCGCGATGCCGTGCGTGTATAAAACTTCGTTAACCGTCACAGTTCCGGCTTCAATTTTTTCGGCAATACGTTTACCTTTGTTTAAATCGCTTGTCCAAACGCTCGCCGTTAAGCCAAAATCGCTATCGTTAGCCAAATTGATGGCTTCGGCTTCGGTTTTAAAAGTCATAATCGGCAAAGTCGGACCAAATGTTTCTTCCCGAATCGCTTTGAAATTGTGGTCAATATCAGTTAGAACTGTTGGTTCAAAAAACGCACCGTTAAATTTAGCGTTGCGTTTGCCGCCTGTTAAAACTTTTGCGCCATTTTCAATTGCATTGTTAACATGATTTTCAACAATTTCAAGCTGTCTCTCGGAAACCATTGAGCCAACTTCTGAGTTTTCTTCGGAACCATAGGTTTGGCATAATTTCTCGGTTAAATTAACAACCCTTTCGATAAATTGCGGGGCGATTGATTCTTGAACATAAAGCCGCTCGACCGAAGCACACGTTTGTCCTGAGTTAGCAAACGCGCCCCAAACGGCAGCACTTGCCGCCACATCCAGATTGGCATCTGCAAAAACGAGCATCGGATCTTTGCCGCCCAGCTCTAAAACAACGGGCGTCAGCGTTTCAGCAGCGGCAGCCGCAATTTTCTTGCCGGTTGCAACGCTCCCGGTAAACATGATTTTGTTAACGCCCGCTTTTACCAGTGCCGCGCCTGCTTGACCGTCGCCCGTCACTATTTGCAAAACGTCCTTGGGTAAACCTGCCTTTTGAAAAAGTTCGCCAATTTTCAAGCCGACAAGCGGCGTCAGCTCGCTTGGTTTCAAAACAACTGCGTTACCGGCCATCAAAGCCATCACGACTTCGCCGAGCGGAATCGCCAGCGGATAATTCCAGGGCGAAATAATGCCGACGACCCCAAGCGGCTGGTAAACGATTTTCGAAGATCGTCCGAGCTTGCCAAACAACGCGATATTGATTTTTTCGGGCTTTAGGATTTTCCGCGCGTTTCGAGCAAAATAGCCCATTAAATCAATCACGGGCGCAATTTCCATCGCAATCGCTTCGGATGCAGGCTTGCCCATTTCATCAGAAATTAGACGCGCTGTTTGTTCCATTTCCGCCAGCAAAATTTTTTGGGCTTTAATAATAAATGCGCCGCGTTCTATAAACGATAAATCGCGCCAAGATTTTTGCGCGGTTCGAGCGCGGTTAACGGCAGTTAAAACATCATCGGCGGAAGTGTTTCGGGCACGACCTACTTCAGCGCCTGTCGCCGGATTATAGGAAATAATTTCGTCTTTAACTGTATTAGCCGGAATTGTGACAACAGCGACCATTTTGCATTTCCTCCTGAGCCAAAAAGAAACGTTTAGACTATTAAACCACGAAATTACACAAATCCGCACGATGAACTTATTATCGCAATCTCGTAAATTGGAGCGCGGACAAGGATGTCCGCGCTCCAAAAAGGCGACCAATCTGACAGCAAATCAGTTAGCCGCCATTTGCGGCGCGATAAATTGCACAGATTTTAGTTCAGCCAACGCCGCAAGTTTTTCGAGCGAGATGCGTCCGATGACAAATTTTGCTGTCGTCGGATCAAGCACAACTTCAAAACCAACCGCTTTCAATTCTTCAATCGCGGCAGGCGTTTTGTCAGCAAGATAAACCCGAATTTCAGCTTTTCCATTAGTGACAAACCGGGCTTCGTCAGATGCAGGTTGCATTTTTGAGTCTTGCAAGCGCGAAATTAAAGCAAAAATTGCTGGAGCGACTTTGGCTTGCAGCTCACGGAGTTTTTGTTCTTCGGGCGAGAGTTTAACGGCAAAACCTTCGAGCGCAGTCGTGACGTTCGATTTTTTGTCGTTAACAAAATTATAAACAATCACACCAGTGATTTTTACGGGTTTTCCGCTCAATTGCGTCGGAGTAAATGTAGCCTTTCGTGCCGCTTGAACTGCTGCCGCGCGAAGCAGTGGATTCCCGCTCACTGCGGTTGCGGAGATTATATTGCCTCGTTCATCAATAACAACTTGCACATTGACCGAGCCATTGGCATTAACGGCCTTTGCTGCTGGCGGATACGCGGGCTGCGGCAAACTTAACGCTTTACCATTAATTACGCCATTTGATACGACATTTCCGATAAAACCTGTGCCAATAGCATAGGTTCGAAAGGCAGTTGTTTCTTGTCCATCAATTATGAAGGAGTTTTGGCTATCGGATCTTCCGCCACCGCCGCCGCCTCCAATTCCATTGCCCGCGCCACTGCCGCTAACGCTTTTTTTGTTAACTGCTTTTACAGCCGGTTTCCTAAATGAATCTCTTGTGCTGGATGATGTCACATTGACTGTTCCGCTTACAGCTCCTGCAGAGAGCATTGCAAAGTTTTGAAGTTTTCTGCCATTTACCGGCAAATTACTTATTTGCTGTTGTGAAATGTTGTCCTGATTGCCAAGCGTTGTTTCGCGATTCATTCCTTCGGGTAATTCGACGGGAACGTCAATTCGGCGCGGCTGTCCGCCGTCGGTCGTGACTAATTCTTCGACGGCGACAAACGACGTGAAAGCTGTCAGCAAACGGAATTCAAGTCCAAGATTGGTGATTGCGTCTTTGATTTCAGGCTTTTGGTTTGTGTAATCCTGTTTGGTCAAATCATCAATCCGGCTGCGCGCCCACAATGTTGCAAGCGTGTCGTGCGCCGGCTCATTTCCTGGAAACGTAACCGGAATTTCACGGACGATTGTTTGTCCTGCTGATTTTCCTTTGAGCCGAATTGTGCCGTTTGCCGCACCTGTGTAGCGTCCATAAACCACAACGGGTTTTGCCGAAAACAAATCCTGGATTCGCGCCGGGTAAACATCGGCGACGGGCAAACCGTTCCAATCAATTTCGACATCAGTTAACAGCGGCGAGCGAACGCGTTCGTGAAAACGTTTGGCGGCGGCAGAACCGTCATCGTTCAAAGAAACGTATTCGGCTTCGCCGCGTCCTTCTTCGGCAATTTTATCGAGCAGGTTGCGATTAACCGAGCTGCCAATACCAAATGAAAACACGCGAGCGTTTTTGTGTTTTTGAACTTCAGCAATAACTTCATTGTCGTTCCCAATTTCGCCATCAGTCATAAAACACACGACGCGAATGTGATCCGCCGCATCCGAAGGCTCAAGCGCGGCTTTAATCGCCGTCATCATTTCCGTGCCACCGCTGCCGCGCCGACCGGCGAGAAATTCCTGCGCTTTTTGGAGATTTTCTTTGGTAGCCGGAACCGGTTTATCAAACAAAATCGCGGTGTCGCCCGCAAAAGTTATCAAATTAAAAGTATCATTCGGGTAAAGTCCGTCGAGCGCGAGCTTCATGGCTTCTTTGGCTTTATCAATCGGAAACCCGCCCATTGACCCTGAAGTGTCGAGAACAAAAACAATCTCTTTTGGTGTCACGTCCTGGGCTGGCGGATTGTCCGGCGGCTGCAAAATCAGAGTGAAAAATCCGCCCCGTTCGTCTCTATGCGTCAATACGGCATCATTGATTTTCTTGCCCGAAACGTCGTAACGCAAAATAAAATCTTTGTTTGGAATATTGTCTGAATCTTTCAACCGAACAACTGCGCGACTGGCGGAAAGCTGGTTAGTTTCGATTTGATGCGATTTTGAGGCGATTGATTCAACGGGAACGCCAGCGTCCAGAGCGACTTCGATTGAAATGTCGTGTCCGGCTCGCATTTCAGCGGGCGCAACGGGCGGCGATATTTTATTTGCATCGGCGACTTGCGACGGGTTGTAACGCGGCGCAACAACGGTTGGAAAAACAAATTCGTAAGTTCCAGCATCGTATTTCAAAGTTTCGACATAACTGATTTCAATCGTCACCTTTTCATTCGGCAAAATATTAGCGACTGATTGCGTGAAAATATTTGTTCGCTCCTGATCAAGCAACGCTGCGGCTTGCCCGTTATTTCGGGCTGTTTCGTAAACATTTCTGGCTTCTTCGCGCCGCATGATTTTGCCTTTGACAACGCGCGTTCCAATTGTCATCGTCATGTCGTCAACGGCTGCCGTGTTTGAAAGCGGAAACGTATAAACGGCTTCGATTTTCTCGTTAAAATTATTCTCAAATTCCTGGCGGACGCGAACGCGGTTTAAGAAACCGGAGATTTCGGCTTTGACATCCGTGTGTTTAAGCGGACACGCACCCAAAAACTTATTATCTTTGCCGACTGCATTAAGAGCGGCTTGTTGACCGAAAACGTTTCCAAAACAGACAAACGCGAGCACCAAAGCGGCGCACAAACAAAGGCTTGACTTCATGAATTTTTCCTCGTTAAATTGTCGAATTTTTAGGCTAGCCTATTGTATAGATGCGCGAGAC
>JBDTZD010000221.1:0-5073 GCA_040005335.1 Pyrinomonadaceae bacterium
AACATTCGCTGAACAAATGTCCAAACCCCTGTCAACGCCAAAACCCAGAGAACCGCCGGCATCCGGTTGGCAAAAAAACTGGTCGAACCCGGGACGGTTGAGAGTGCGCCGATAATCAGCAAGACGATTCGTTCAGGACGGCGCAAGAAACCAACATCATTTTTAGGAATCAGGCTTTCGGCGCGCGCGCTGGTGTAACTAACCATCACGGAAAAAATCAAGCCGACTCCGGCCAAAAAGACGTTGAGCATCGAACGCTGCGGCGTGTTGGTCGCGTAGAAAAACATAATTCCGAGAAACGAAACCATGTCTGAGAGGCGGTCAAGCGTTGAATCAAAAAATGCGCCGAATTTCGTAACGTTGCCTGTCCTGCGCGCCACGCTGCCATCGAGCATGTCAAACAAATTGGCGAAGATTAAAACGATTCCGGCCCAGAAAAAATATCCGAACCCGAACAATAAACCGCACAACACATTGATGCAAACTCCGATTAGCGTTAAAACATTCGGATGGACGCCGCCCGCTGCCAGGCTATCAACCAGCGCATCAATTATGCGTTTCGCTCCGCGTCCAATGCTTGCTCCAATCATTTAACAGTCATCAGTTAACAATCAACAGTCATCAGTATGTAAAATTGTTGACTGATAACTGTTGATTGTTAATTGTCATTTCAGATCGTGCAAAGTTTTTAACCGAACGACTTCAAAGTTTCGGGTTCCGGCAGGCGTAATCACGCGCACCTCGTCACCTTCCTGTTTGCCCATCAAACTTTTGCCGATTGGCGATACAGTTGAAATTACTCCGGCCGCCGGATCGCTTTCTTCTTGCGATGCCAAACGATAAGTGATTTCTTCTTCTTTATCAGCATCATAAAGTTCGACAATCGAACCGTAAGCAACTCTATCAGTTGGAATCTTAGCGAGGTCAATTGATTGAATTTCATGAAGCCTTTTTCGCAGCTGCGAGGTTCGCGCCTGCAAAAATGATTGACGTTCGAGCGCGGCTTTATATTCGGCATTTTCACGCAAATCGCCGTATTCAACTGCTTTTTTGATTTCACGCGGAATATCAACCGACAACTCGAAATCGAGTTTTTTCAATTCTTCTTGTAATTTTTGTTTAATTTCTTCTGTCATTAAATAGTGAGCAGTGAGCAGTGAGCAGTGAAAACAGAGCAAAATCTGCTTACCGCTTACTGTTCACTGCCTTACTGCTTCATAAAAGCTGGTTCGTCCTGAGCGGCGAAAGAAATGCCGATGTCACGGGCGGTACGGACGATTTGACCGTTCGGAGCAACCATTTTGATGTTAACGATAGCTTCTGAAAGCGGCACGGTAATAACGACCGCCGATTGCAAAGCGACCATGCAGCCGCTCTCACCTTCAGCCAAAGCGCGGACGGCGCAAGCTCCAAAATTTGTCGCCAGCATCCGGTCAAATGAATTCGGAGTTCCGCCCCGCTGCAAATGTCCCAGTACCACGCACCGAGCTTCCTTGCCGGTCGTCATTTCAATTTGATGGCGCAAATAATCGCCGATTCCCCCCAAGCGTTTCGCCCGGTTGAGATCGCCTGAATCGAGATAATGCGCTCCGCCGCCACCGAGTTCTTTAGCTCCCTCAGCGACGACGATGTTGGTAAACCTGGATCCGCCCCGATCACGCGCCACAATTTTTTCGATTACCCGTTCCATCACAAAGGGAATTTCCGGAACTAAAATCACGTCGGCGCTGCCCGCCAGACCGCTGTGCAAAGCAATCCAACCCGTATCGCGTCCCATCACTTCGAGAATCATCACGCGGTCGTGCGATTCTGCCGTGGTGTGCAGTCGGTCGAGGGCTTCGGTGGCAATATCAATCGCCGTCATAAAACCAAACGTTAGTTCGGTTGAAGCTAAATCGTTGTCAATCGTTTTTGGCACGCCAATGACTGGAATTCCGCGCAGGTGAAACTGCTCGGCAATTGCCAGCGTACCCTCGCCGCCTAAAACAACCAGCGCCTCAATGCCGTGTCGCTCCATGCTGACGATAGCTTCGTTAATCGGTCTTTCAGGAAAAACCATGCCGTTTGGCGTATGCTCACAGAATTGCCCTTTGTTGCGGGTTCCTAAGATTGTTCCGCCGCGCGGAAGCAGTCCTGAAACATCAACGGTCGTGAGTTCACGCATCGCCGTTTCGCCGATCAAGCCTTCAAAACTATCTTCAATACCGATAACGCGCATTCCAAACTGCCGATTTGCAGTTCGAACGACGGCGCGAATCACGGCATTTAATCCCGGCGCATCACCGCCTCCAGTTACAATCCCGATTTTCTTATACATGAATCTTAATTATTTTTGTTAAATACCAGTGAATAATAAATTTCGAGCAACAAAAAATTGTTGACAGCTATAAACTAAATTTTCTTGTTTTAATCTTTTGGCTTTCGTTAGCTTAAACGCTCTGACGATTTCGTTCAAGACGAGCGCGGGACGCCCCGCCCTTCAGAACAAGTAAAAATCCGGCAAACAGCCGGCCTTTTATTTATTTAAACGGTTTATGCTGATTTTCTTGACCGCTTAATAGTTGATTTGCTGTTTTTACCTAATCAGGAGACGAATCTCATTTGAAGGAGTCGAGATAGTTGCGTCGCGCACTGCCCGCACGCGGTAAAAACAGCTTCCGTAACGACTTCGCGCTTGCCAACCGGCTTGATTTGCGGCGACTCTGCCGACTTCGATAAAAGGCGTGCTGGCTCCGGCTGCCGCACCAAAAGCGCGTTCAACGACAAAGCCGGTTTCATCTGCGGAATTATCTTGCCAGCTGAGCGTGACAATGCGATGTGCTGCTGAACCGCTCAAATTGGACGGCGCGACCAAAACGGTTGAACTTGGATTCACGACAAAGAGCGTGATGCTCTGACTCGGAGCAGTCGCGCTGACAACATTATTACTTACTGCGACGTCGGACAAACGATTGATTTGGTTAGTTGCTGTTAATTGCCAAACCTGCGCCGTGCTGCCGGAGTTAAAATTGGCGAGATTAATAGTAACCGGCGTATCGCCCGAAATTTTGTTAATCACCATCACGGTCAAAGCACCATCAGCAAGGCGAATGGCGGCAAAAGCTGAAAGACGGTCGGGATTTGGAATGACGGCAGAAACGCTCTGTTCGCCAAAGCCTGAACGGTTCCCATCGTAATTGCGATACATTTTCATCGCCTTAAAGGTCGGAGTCGCGGTGTCTGGCGTTGTCCAGCGCGCTGCCGTGTCCAAACCTTCGCGTCCCAAAATGCCGTAAATATCCGCTTGAGCGGTGGCGCCGTTAATATGATTTTCCGCGCCCCAATTGTATTCGGTTAGTCCTATTTTGGTTCCGGGGTAATACTGCGCGACCCAATCTTTCATGCGCGGAATTAGCCGCACTTTGTCGTTAATCCAAGTTTCGTCCGTGTAATTTGGATCCCACAAAGAGCGTGTTGAGCGATTGCGCCTGAGCTGCATCGCGTTTGAAACGTCATTGCCAAACTCGCCGCCTTGCGGGTAATAGTGCAAAGTAAAAACGTCGAGCAGCCGACGACCCCGTATTTGTTCATCAGCCCGAAATTTCTGTAACAGCCAAGGCGCATAATCCATGTTGCCATGCGCGGCGCGGTCGGGATATGTCCAATTATGAGTTGGCGCATATTGCTGATCGTAACCCGAATAAAAATAACCGCTCCAGCCCCATTCCTCCGGTCCTAAAACTTGCGCCCCGGCATCAACGCCTTTAATCATCGCGGCGTAATCACGCATTTTTGTCCAAATTTCATCCATTCGCGCGCCCGTCGGCTGCACATCGCGGTGCGTGGAAAACCAAATCGAATGCTCGTTATCGAGAATGTAATAACGCAAACCATTGTTTGACGCTGTTCCCCAACGCCCGACTAAATACTGCGCCCAACTTTGCTGAAACGCCGGACTGTTTGGCACGTTGGCATCATTAGGGTCGTTACCGGTAACAAACTGCCCGTTCGTCCGAATTCCGTTTCCGGCATCTGGAAAATACTGAGCGTCGTTTCCGGTTTGCGCTCCGTATCTGGCAATCGAAAAACTAGCAAGTTTAGTGCGGTTAACGCCGACTTTGGCAATCCAATCAATTATCGGGACGGTCAACATCGGCTGAGCTCCGCCATTTTTGCTCGTTTGAATAAAACTGTCGCCGACTTCGCCCGGAGTGTTGGCGAACGGAATACTTTCAAAGTAAAAATCATTGGCGCGGTTGTCGGCATTAAGCTGCCAATTATAACGGCTGGTGTTATTGCCGCCCAGACGATTGAGCGGGGCGTTCAGATCGAGCAGTTGCGCACTACTAGCATACGCCACGCCATAAATGTTTGGGTTAATTGCGCGATTATTAGCGGCAGCATCAATCTGAATCGTGACCGCGCCGTTTGGCGGCGGCGGCGGCGGAATTCCGCCGACGAGTTTAATATCGTCAACATAGAAAACCGCGTTCGTCGCGCCGCTCGTGTCTTGAATCCAAAAACCGTCTATATTTGCACCCGCTCCAACGCCGAGCGAGGCGAGCGGAATATTGATTTGCTGCCAGGAATTTGCTGTTAGAGGCTGAAGAGCGATTGCGTTTTGAGCCGCGCCGCCGACTGTTGCCTGGACTTGCAAACGCTGTCCGCCTGATGCTCCGCCGTGAATCCAAAAATTGAGGCTCAGATAATTATCTGTCGAGAAAGATGAATGATGCAGATAAAAGGCTTGGTACGCTCCTGCCGTTACGCTTGCCGAAGCCGTTCCCCCGTGAACCGGCGGCGAATTGCTGAGGTTGACCGTCGCCCAACTATAATTTGTCCAACCATTTTGCAGTGAATCGGTGTAAATCAATTGGTCACTTTGGGCTTTAACAACCGAAGAAACTGGAAATAGAAAGATTAAAATTGAAGCAAACGCCAGAGCGACAAAACGCGTGACTGACAATTGAATTTGGGAGGACAGCTGCATAATCTTTGAACCTTGTTAAGTGGGTAGATTTACCGTGCGTTTGCTGCAACACCTTGGGAAAGGCGGGATATGATGCAACAATTAAACATAACACAACAAGTTTT
>JBDTZD010000294.1:0-5069 GCA_040005335.1 Pyrinomonadaceae bacterium
GGGGTTTGTTTATTCAAATCAGCCGAAACTACGGCGCCGATTGAAGCCGCTGTTTCAGAAAGCAGAAGCGAGACGCCGCCATTCATAATTCCGATGTATTGATGAACGCGCGGCGTCACTGTCATTGTTAAAACTACTTTTTCTTTAGTAGCTTCAACGAGTTCCACTCCGAAAAAACGCATCATTTCGCCCTGCGCAATTTGTTCAATCAACTCTTTATTTGTCATTTTGGCAAATTACTCTTCAAGTAACGCAGGCGCTTCTGTTTTCCTTCGTTTCGAATCAATCGAAGTGACGCTTGCTCGGCGACGTTTCGGGCGCAAATTTTCTTCCGCTTCGACCCGCCCGTTAAGCGTTGCTAAAGCTGCCAAAGTTAAAAATAACAGCGAGATAGCGGTCGTATGCAAAACAAAATCAAAAAGACTGTGAACTAAAATTGCAAAACAGCCCGCCAGTGCGCCGATTGCAATGCCTCGCCGAAAATTGTCGTCTGATCCAATCCGCCGCCAGCCGTCTCGAAACAACGCAAAAACAAAAGCGGCGCCCAAAATTGCTCCAACAATTCCGGCATCGGCAAGAATTTGCAGATAATCATTATGAGATTGCTCGACCCGCTCGCGTCCGTTAAGCGGATCAAATTGTGTATAGGCAACCCCGAACGCGCCCCAGCCTACGCCAAACAACGGGTTTTGTTTAATTACATCAAGCGTCGTTGCCCAAATTTGCAGGCGGCTGGAAGTTGGGTCTTTTGATCCAGCGGTTTCTGCAATTCTGGTGAGAGTCGAATCGCCGCCAATTAAAACCGTGCCGACGGCAATTGCCGCGACGAGCGCAGCGGCTAAACCTATTTTGACAAACAGGGCGCCCGGAGTGCGATTCTTAGTAGCAATGACAGCGAGAAAAACGAGTTCAGCAAGAAGCGCGACCAGACCGCCGCGCGAACCGCTCATCACCAGAGCGATACCCATTAATCCTGTTGCTGTTAGATAAAGCAGACGTTTCTCTCTAGCGATTGCCCCAGAAAAAAGAAGTCCGAGCGGGACAGCAGCGCACATTTCGATGTAGGCGGCAAAATTATGTTTATTAACAAACGAGCCGAATGGCTGCATAAAGGGGCGTTCGTAAAAGCCATAAATTCTGCCCGGATCAAGCAGATTTTGAATTATTGCGTAAAACGAAAACAAAAAACCAAAAATCGTGATAAAGAGCGCGAGAAATTTTAAACGTTGCGGGCTGTCAACAAACGAGAGCGCCGCGGCGAAGAAAATCAGCAGCGCGGCAAAATGCCAGACGGCTAGCTGGGTTTGGTACGGGTCATAAGAAATCGTCCGCGCTACGCTCTGCACACCGACTTCATTAGTCAACCCAAACGGAATGATCTGTACCAGACCAAACAAAATCGCGCCGATGAGCGGAATCTGGAGCCAGCTCCGGCTAAAACGCAGCGCGCCGCTCAAAAATGCGTCTGCCGCCCACAATACGACGAGTAGAGCCGCGCTGAGCCAAAACAAGCCGACGAGCGACGGGTGAACCGTCCCGTAACCGAGCGTCGTCAACACAATCGCCGCGCATAATTCAATAAAAATCAAGCGGCTTGCCCAAGTCGTTGGTGGTTCGATCAAAAAAGATTTGGAATTTGTTTCACTCATTCAAAGCAATCCGACATTATTTCTTTTCCGTTTTGTCTGCTCGCTCTAGTTTAAAATCGTCATACCAAATTGCTCCGATAATCGGGCAGTTTGCGCCGCAAAAAGCTCTCGTTGTCCGAATCACGACGGCTTGCGCGTCCGGCGGCACGATAAACTCGACCACGATGGTTTGCCAGTCATTCGTCCCCGCCGCAAAGGGCTGGCTCGCGCCCAAAATTTTTGAGGTTTTTACGTCGGCGACTTCTAGAATGGGCGTTCCGGCACTTTTCAAATCCGCCGTACGAACTGCAATGGAGAGCCGGTAACGGGCGCCAGATTCGACCGCAACAAGCTGCGGCGCGGCTTGCAGCGTCGGTTCACTGTAACCGCTAAAAGTCATTCTCAAGCTGCGTTTGCCTTCGCGCGGCTGACGCAAATCAAGCGAGATGTCTGCATTTTTAATTTGATCAATATGCCAGCCAAAAATTGCGTCCACCGATTTACCTATTTCCTGCTCGAAACCGCCATTTGTAATTTTGCCGATTTCAGCCGTTTCAAATCCCAAATCACGCGCAAACACCGTAGCGGCGTGGGCATTCAATCTTTCGTAATTTGCCCGCAAAGCGTTTTTACCAGCTTCACGATTTTCCGCTTTTTCATCCGAGTTTAAGCTCTGCCACATTTGGACGGATTGGTTCGGCAAATTTTTACCTGCGTAAAAAACGGCAAGTGCAGCGCGCACAACCGGTGTATCGCCAAAAAGCTGTTTAAGCTCGTCAGCATTTCCGCCTGAAGTTTCCCAGACCAGATAAAAAACTTGCTGTCGCAACATTGAATGAGTCGCCGCTACGCGTTTAAATTCAGTTAATGCATCTTCTTTTTTATCTTCGCGGAGGAGTAAATTTCCGAGCATCCAACGCGGGTAGGCATAACCGGGCGCAATTTCGACGGCGCGGCGCATGGCGGCTTCGCCCCCCGGCGAATCGCCCGACTGCTCGCGGGTTCGCCCCAGTTCGAGCCAGTAGCGATAATCTTTTGGCGAATAACGGACGGCTTCTTCATTATCGGTTCGAGCTTTTTCCAGAATATCCGGCAACGTTCGCCCTTGCTGTACTTTGGCGGAAATCGAATACGCCAACGAGTTGCGCGGTGCCAGAATAACTGCTGCCAACGCCGTTTGCCCTGAGTTTTCAGCATTGGGCGCGAAGGATTCCGCCAGAGCTTGTCCAAGCTGCCAACGCACTCCGTAAAACGCTCCAATAATTGCCAAAATTATGACGACAATTAGTCCTCCGCGGATAATCAAGCCGCGCGAATCTAGAAACCCAAGTTGTTCAGAATTATTCTTTTCCACAAATTTCTTAAGTGGTAAATGGTAAATGGTAAACAGTAAATTTGAAAGCAGAGCAACAAAATAAATTGAATTCTAATTCAACATTTATCTTTTATCATTTACCTTCAGCCGATTTCCGCGAGCCGGAAACGCGGATCGCGGATTACTTTTTCAATTAACTGGGAAGTTTCTTTCGTCAGTTTCTTTGTCGTTAGATAAAATTCGGCTTCATTGCGGGCAGTTTCGAGAATCTCCAAATCTCTCACCAGATTCGCAATCCGAAAAGTTTGCACACCTGATTGCCTTGTTCCTAAAACTTCGCCTTCGCCCCTGATTTCAAGGTCTTTTTCGGCGATGCGGAAACCATCGCTGGTTTCTTCCATAATTCCGAGCCGTTCACGGGCAACAAAAGTTTGTTTATCACCGGTCAGCAAGACGCAGAAAGACTGTTCGGCTCCGCGCCCGACGCGCCCGCGCAATTGATGAAGCTGAGATAATCCAAAGCGTTCGGCGTGTTCGATAATCATTAAACTAGCATTCGGGACGTCAACCCCGACTTCGATTACAGTAGTTGAAACGAGAATGTGAAGTTCTCCGGCGACAAAAGATTTCATCGTTGCTTCTTTTTCCGCGCTCTTCATCTTACCGTGAAGGAGTCCGACGCGATACTGCGGAAAAGTTTTTTGAATTTCATCGCGCATTTCAGTCGCAGCTTTTAAATCCATTTTCTCCGATTCTTCGACGAGCGGATAAACCACGTAAACTTGCCGTCCCAGCTCGATTTCGCGAGTGATGCCTTTATAGACTCCGCTTCGTTTGTCTTCGCCGACCACAACGGTTTTGATTGGCGTCCGTCCGGGCGGCAGTTCGTCAATCACCGAAGCATCCAAATCGCCATACACTGTCATCGCCAGCGAACGCGGAATCGGCGTCGCCGTCATTACCAGAACGTCCGGTGAATATCCACGTTCGCGCAGCGCCGCTCGCTGCATCACGCCAAAACGGTGCTGTTCGTCAATCACGATTAAACCCAATTTTTCAAACGTGACGGCTTCCTGAATGAGCGCGTGAGTGCCGATTGCCGCATTAATCTCGCCTGCCGCTAAATCGGCTTGTAGTTTGCGTTTTTCCGAAGCCTTTAATCCGCCCGTTAATAATTCAACGCGAAACGGCGTTTTTGCCAAAATCTTTTTGACATTGCGAGCATGTTGTTCGGCTAAAATTTCAGTCGGAGCCATCAACGCGGTTTGATAACCGTTTTCCATGGCGGCGAGCATTGCTAAAACGGCGACAATCGTTTTGCCGCTCCCAACGTCGCCCTGCACCAGACGATTCATTGGCGCATCCGACTGCATATCCCCTAGAATTCGTTCGACAACGCGTTTTTGCGCGCCCGTCAAATCGAATGGCAAAACATTAAAAACTCTTTTTCGGATTTCCTCTGTGATTTCGATAACTGCGCCCTTTGGTTCTTTTGCCCGCTCGCCGCGCTTAAACGTGAGCGCAAATGAGTTCCAAAAGAATTCTTCAAAAATTAAACGCAGATGCGCCGTGCTGCGCGCTCGTTCATAATCAATGATTAAAGAGTTTTCGGGCGGAAAATGAATTCCGCCAATTGCATCGGCACGGCTAATCAAATTTTGACGTTTAATTAAATCAGGCGGCAGAGTTTCCTTGATTGAACTATTGTCCAGTTTGTTTAAAACATCAAATACAATTTCACGAAGACGTTTGGTTTGAAATTGCCCCAACTTTCGATAAACCGGAACGCGCCTCCCGACGTGAATCGCCGGAAATTGCTCAGCAAAATCTTCGATATCCTGTTCTTTATCGCTTTCTTCGTCTTCTACAACTGAGATTTGTTTGAGAAGTCCGAAATTATCAATATCGGCTGTTTCCGGCAGAATTTCGAGTTCGTCCGGCTTATTTAATCTAAGAGCGAAAGTGTTGCGCCGACCGTCCCATTCCCACTTGCCAAAAGCGACAAAGCGCGTTCCGCGCGGAAACCGGCGAGTGTGATAATTAACAATGTGTCCGGCTTGTTTGCCGGCGACAAACCAAAATACGACGACGGGTTTATGCGTGCGTTCGGCGTCACTTGCGGTGAG
>JBDTZD010000277.1:0-17107 GCA_040005335.1 Pyrinomonadaceae bacterium
TTTTGATATTTCAAATAGTATGCATGTTCCCAAACATCGTTGCCAAAAACAACTTGTTGTTTGTTCATAACGGGCGAATCTTGATTCGGCATCGGTTGAATTTTAAGTTTTCCGCCGTCCATGACGACGAAAACCCAGCCTGAACCGAATAATTTCGCTCCGGCATCATTAAATTTTGTTTTAAAATCGTCGAATGTTCCAAACGAATCTTCAATTGTTTTAAGAGTAGCGCCCGTCGGGGCTTTGCCTTCGTTGCGTTTCATAATGTTCCAAAACAATGAATGGTTATAGTGCCCGCCGCCGTGATTGCGAACTGCGGTGCGAACTGCTTCCGGAACTTCATTAATGCCTTGCAGCAGTTGTTCGAGCGTTTTGCCTTGCAAATCAGTCTGGTCTTTGAGCGCTTCGTTAAGTTTGTCAACGTAAGTTTGGTGATGTTTATCGTGGTGAAGCTGCATTGTTTGCGCGTCAATCACCGGTTCGAGAGCATCAAAGGCATAAGGCAGAGCGGGCAATTGAAACGGATATGTATTTGCTTGTGAAGCCGCATTAGGAGCGACAGTGGCATTTTGATTTTGCATGTTTTTTTCTCCTTGTTCAGTTTGTTTTGTGTTGCAGCCGATTCCTATTAGCGCGATTCCGGCGCTGGCTAAAGATGCCCGCCGAATAATTTCGCGTCTGGAAATTCTGGTTTGGCTGGTTCCTATAGCGAAATCTTCATTGTTTTGCATTTTAAATCTAAACTTTCATTAAGTATGACGAGCAATTTCAATTAATTACTCAACCGGTCGTGTTCCCGGTTCAATTCCTTCGACGCTCGCTTGACGGATAACTTTGACGGTTAGATCATCAATAACACGAATTTGGCACGACAATCTAGTGCGCTCGCCCAAATCAGTTTTGGTCGCGAGAACGTTTTTTTCCGGCTCGCCGATTTCGCCCGGATCGCCCTGGATAATTTCAATTCGGCAAGTCGTGCATTTGGCGTTGCCGCCGCAGCGGTGCAAAATGTCAATTCCATTGTCTTCGAGCGCCAGAACTAGTTTTCTTCCTGCTTCGGCTTCAAAAACGGTTTTCTGACCATTAGCGATTTCTGCCGTAATTATGGGCATAGTTTTTCCATTCCTCCAAAATTCTAGAAAACTCTTTTTGAAAGAATTTGTCACAATTAAAAAATAAGGGCAAGCATTGGTTGAGTTTTATCATTTCGATCGCAATATAACGGTCATAAAACAAACATCAATTTAAGAATTTCCTTGACTTTCTGAGCGCTCAATGTTTACATATTTTCAACGAGTTGCGTTTCTCTTGCATCTCAACTTCACGTTCGCAAATTAAGCGATGTCCATTCGACCTAGTGAGACTAAATTGACCAACGAAACCTTTTCAATTAAACGTGAACAATTTATTTTGTCTGCCATTATAGAAGAGCATTTGGCGACTGGTGAACCTGTTGGCTCAAAATCTGTTTCAGAACATTTCACGAATGCGGTTGGACAAAGCGGCGGGCAAAACCTTGGGATGAGTTCGGCGACCATTCGCAACGTCATGAGCGAACTCGAAGAATCCGGATTGCTCAAGCATCCACATACTTCCGCTGGGCGCGTACCGACTGATGCGGGTTATCGTTTTTATGTGGATAATCTACTCGGAATTCTACAGATTTCAGCGGAAGATCTGAGCTTAATCAACGAACACCTGGGTATCCCGACAAATGACATTATGCTGGCGCCCGAACGATTCCTCGAACGCACTTCTCAACTGCTTTCAAATCTCTCAAAAAACGTCGGTATTGTCGTCTCGCCCAGCTTAGCGGAAAATCGCTTGCAGCACATTAAATTTGTTAATCTGGCAGACAAGCGAATTCTCGTGATTATGGTTTCCGAGCCTAATTTGGTGCATCACAAAGTAATTCAGCTCGAACAAAATCTTTTACCGGAAGAACTTGAGCGAACTGCAAACTATCTTAACGCCGAATTCGCCGGGAAAAGTTTGAATAAAATCCGCAGCGAGATTCTCAACTTGATGCACGATGAAAAATTGCTTTTTGACAAAATGCTGCAAACCGCGATGATTCTGTGCAACGAAAGTCTTCACGGCGAGAGCGAAGACAGCGGGGCGGTTTATGTTGATGGGGCTTCAAACATCATTTCGCAACCAGATTTTGCCGATTTTTCAAAGTTGCGCGAACTGCTTCGAACATTTGAAGAAAAATCGCGTCTTGTGCAAATATTAAATGAGTGCATTCGCCGTGACCAGAATTTGCGCGGCGGGACAGCAGTCATTATTGGCAGCGAAAATCTGGCTCCGAGTTTACAGAATTGTGCATTAATAACTGCGCCTTATCGGTTGGGAAAGCATACAAACGCCGTCGGAACACTGACGGTTTTAGGTCCGACACGCATCGAATATGCTCGCATGATCGCCGTCGTCAGCTACCTCGCTCGACTCTTTGAAAATGTTCTAACGGCAGAAAGAAACGGCTAAGACATGAAGATGTTAATTGCCCGAGCTTTGAATTCCCGTTAGGAATTCCAAAATTCAGATAAAATCTCACCTTTTTGCGGAGAAAATTATTTTTGTGAATGATTATCAAGAAAATTTAGATACCCTCGATACTGTTGTTGACCTTTTTGACACAGATAATTTACCATCGCTCGAAGACCTCATGCGCGAGCTTGAAAATGAGGATGAATTTGGATTTGAAAAGGTTCAGACACCTGACTCCGTACCGATTGTCGCGCTTGGCAACAACACCGCCACAGATTCCACACTGGAAACCGAACTGAAACAGGCATATCAGCGGTTGTTTGAAAGCGAACAGGAAAAACATGAGTTAATCAGTACGGTCGAACTCGTTAACGAAAATTTTAAGAAATATCGTTGGCGTGCCGAACGTGAACGAACTGATCATTATACATTTGCCGTCGTTTCTATCATCCGCGAATTCCTCCCAATCTTGGATAATTTAAATCGCGCTCTCCAGACCGTTCCAATTTTCACTGAGGTACAAAAAGTCACCCCTGAAAATAATCTGGAGGCAAGTAATTTCTCTAATTTTGTCGGCGGGATTGAATTGATTTACCAACAAACAATGAAATATTTAACCGATCTCGGTGTCGAAGAAATAACGAGCGTTGGAGAAATGTTTGATCCGAATATCCACGAAGCCGTAGCTACCGAACCCAAAGCAGATGTGCCGCCAAATACGATCACCGAAGAAGTTTTGCGTGGCTATCGCTTAGGCGATAAACTGATCCGGGCAGCAATGGTCAAAGTTTCTACTAATGGTTAATGAAAAGTAGTCAATTGTGAACCTCAAAGAGCTTTAAATTCACCATTTATCATTCACCATTTACAATTATATTTGTTATGAGCAGAGTTATTGGAATTGATTTAGGCACGACCAACTGTTGCATGGCTGTACTTGAAGCCGGTGCAATCCAGATTATCCCGAACAAAGAAGGCGGACGGACAACGCCTTCCGTGGTCGGATTTACCGAAAAGGGTGAGAGGCTGGTCGGGCAAATTGCTAAACGTCAAGCGGTAACTAACGCCCAAAATACTCTCTACGCCGTCAAACGATTGATCGGGCGCAAATATAGCGCTCCGGAAGTCGAAAAAATGCGGGAGACCGCTCCGTTTCAAATTGTTGAATCTACTAACGGCGATGCGCACGTCCAAGTGATGGGGCGGATGTACAGCCCGCCGGAAATTTCGGCGATTCTTCTGCAAAGATTAAAAGCCGCCGCCGAAGAGTTCTTAAATGAAACTGTCAGCGAAGCCATTGTCACCGTTCCGGCTTATTTTGACGATTCGCAGCGTCAAGCCACCCGCGATGCCGCTAAAATTGCGGGCTTAAAAGTTGATCGAATCATCAATGAGCCAACCGCCGCCGCACTCGCGTATGGTTATGGAATGAACAAATCTGAACGGATCGCGGTTTATGATCTCGGCGGCGGAACGTTCGATATTTCAATTTTGGAGATGAATGACGGTGTTTTCGAAGTTCTCTCCACCTCCGGCAACACTTTCTTAGGCGGTGAGGATTTTGATGAGCGAATCATTAATTGGCTCGTTCAGCTTTTCCTAGAGCAAACCGAAATTGATCTACACGGCGACCGCCTTGCTCTGCAACGTCTGAAAGAATCTGCCGAACGCGCTAAATGCGAGCTTTCATCGGTTACTGAAACGACTGTTAATCTTCCTTTTATCGCTGCTGACGCCGCCGGACCGAAACATATCAACACGGTTTTGACCAGGGAAAAATTTGAAGAATTAATTATCGAACTCGTTGAAATGACTGTCGAGCCATGTCAGAAAGCTCTCTGGGACGCAAAATTACAGCCCGAAGACATTGACAAGGTAATTCTCGTCGGCGGTCAAACCCGGAGTCCGATTATTGCCAAAACCGTCGAAGCGATTTTCGGCAAAGCGCCCTCGTCCGAAATCAACCCGGACGAAGTTGTCGCCATGGGCGCATCTATTCAAGGCGGCGTTTTAAACGGCGATGTTAAGGACATTGTGCTGCTCGACGTTTTGCCGCTTTCTTTGGGACTCGAGACCCGAGGCGGTTTGTTTATTAAATTGATTGACAAAAACTCGACCATTCCGCTCAAAAATGCAATGACCTTTACGACCGTCGTTGATAATCAGTCAACCGTCGGAATCCACGTGTTGCAGGGTGAGCGCGAAATTGCATCAGCCAACCGCTCGCTCGGACAGTTTGATCTAGTCGGCATTCCGCCCGCTCCGCGCGGTGTTCCGCAGATTGAAGTGACTTTTGAAGTTGATGCTAACGGAATCGTCTCGGTTTATGCCAAAGACAAAATGACCGGACGCGAACAAAATATGCAAATTACGCCTTCATCAGGATTAGCGCCGGATGAAATCGAACGACTTATTTTGGAGGCGGAGGCATCGGTTGACAAGGATCGGCGTGAAAGAGATTTGATTGTGCAGCGCAATAAACTCGATAGTCTTTTGCGAAATACGCAGAAAGCCTTTAAGGAATTCGGTCAATCCCTTCCTGAAAAACAACAGAGTGAAATGAAGTCTGCTCTAGCGTCAGCAGTTGAAGCAATAGATTCGACCGACATCAATTTCATCAAACTCACCACGTCCGAACTCGAACGAGTTGCTAATTCATTAACGGATGCGATGATGGCAGCTTACAGTTAACAGTCACCAGTTGTCAGTCAACAGTTATCAGTCAGCAGGTTAGCGGCTAAAATATAGTCACTGACTGCTGACTTTTCATTATCGCTTGTTGGCTGATAAAATAATTTGAAACTGTTGACTGTTAACTTGTAAGTATTAACTGTATTTTTTATGGCAAAACGCGATTATTACGAAATATTGGGTGTTCAGCGCAACGCCTCTGATCAGGAAATCAAAAGCGCTTATCGCAAATTAGCGATCCAGCA
The DNA here is from genome assembly GCA_040005335.1 of Pyrinomonadaceae bacterium. GTDB lineage: Bacteria > Acidobacteriota > Blastocatellia > Pyrinomonadales > Pyrinomonadaceae > JBBQUS01. Next base: position 5,427 of record JBDTZD010000277.1, read on the forward strand.
TCATCCGGACAAAAATCCGGGCGATTCAGCAGCCGAGGATAAATTCAAGGAAGCAGCTGAAGCGTATTCGATTTTGGCTGACGCGCAACAGCGCGCTAGTTACGATCGTTTTGGACACGCCGGAGTTTCGAGCAGCGCAGCAGGCGCGGGAGCTGGATTCGGCGGAGCCGGATTTACTAATCTGGAGGATTTATTTAGCGATCTTTTCGGGTTTGGCGACGTTTTTGGCGGCGGGGCGACGAGAGGCGGTGCGAGAAGTAATGGGCGCAGCGCGGCGCAGCGCGGCGCAGATTTACGTTATGATTTGGAGATTACTCTGGAAGAAGCCGCGACCGGTAAAGCCGAAGCTCTCAAAATTCCGCGTCTAGAAACCTGCGAAGTCTGTACCGGAAGCGGAGCCGAACCGGGAACGTCGCCCGAAACCTGTCCAACATGCCAAGGCAGCGGTCAAGTCCGTTATCAACAAGGATTTTTCTCAGTTGCTCGTACTTGCGGAAACTGTCGCGGGCGCGGGCAGGTAATCAAAACGCCATGCAAAAATTGCCGCGGAGCAGGACGCATCGAACGCGAAAAACAGCTTGAAATTAAAATCCCGGCGGGCGTCGAAACCGGTTCGCGGTTGCGAGTCGTCGGTGAAGGCGAAGCCGGTGTTCAAGGCGGAGTTTCCGGCGATTTGTACGTCGTGATAAACGTTGATGAGCACGATCATTTTGAGCGTCAAGGGGAAAACCTATATGCCGGTCAGCCAATTTCCTTCGCCCAAGCTGCTCTTGGAACAGAAATTTCAGTCAAAACCCTCGAATCCGAAGAACAGCTTAAAATTCCTGCCGGAACTCAGACCGGGACGATTTTCCGTGTTAAAAATCAGGGAATGCCGATTTTAGGCGGACGCGGGAAAGGCGATTTATTTGTTGCCGTTAATGTCGTCACTCCGCGCACTTTGACCAAAGAACAAAAGAAACTTCTTGAACAGCTGTCGCTTGTCGAAGATCTAAACTTTGAACGCGACCCAAGTTTTATGGACAAAGTTCGCAGCATATTTGGATAAATCAAAGCAAATACGATAAACGTAAAGCACAAATTTGTTAAATAAATTATATCTTTTTAAACAAATTTGTGCTTTCCTCTATGAAATCCGCGTTGTTTCTGCTATGTTTTGGGCAGGTCATCTGCAATTCTTTTTCACACATCTGGAGAGCAAATAATAATGAGCAATTCTTGGGAGGAACGCGAGAAAGCGTTTGAAGAAGGGTATTTTAAGCAAAAAGACAACGAATTAATAGCCAAAATGCGGGCGAAGATTGCTGCCACAGCGCACCCGGAAGATTATGATTGCCCAAAATGTGATGGCAAACTTCAGACCGGCAATTTTGAAAAAGTGCAGGTTGATATTTGCGACAAATGCGGCGGGATGTGGTTTGATGCAGGCGAAATTCAGCACATTGTCCATAAAGAAAATGAAAGCTGGTTAGGACGGCTTTTTAGCTAAACAGTCAGATTTGATGAAAACAATTTTGATAAAAAAAACATTTTTAGTTTTTCTTCTAGTAATCTGGACGATTTCTGTTTCCGTGAATGCGCAGCAATTGACGGCGCAAACTTTTACGATAACTAAAAAGCCGGGTACGATTACTGCGTACGCTCATCAACTCGACAGCAAATTGATGGCTCGCAAAGTGCCATATTATGTTCTTTTGCCAGAGAACTATGATAATGACAAATTAGCTAGATTTCCGGTTATTTATTTACTTCATGGATTAAGTGGCAACTATAAAGATTGGGTTGAAAAAACTAAACTGCTTGAATTCGCCGCACGGCATAAAATGATTATCATTACAGTCGAAGGCGGAAATGGTTGGTACACTGACAGCGTTACTAAGCCTGACGACCGCTATGAATCTTATATTATCCAAGAATTAATTCCCGAAGTGGATAAAAATTTTCGGACAATTGCGACGCGTCGCGGGCGCGCAGTTGGCGGGCTTTCAATGGGCGGTTACGGTGCGCTCAAATTCGGTTTAAAATACCCGGACAAATTTGTTTTCGCGGCCTCGATGAGCGGTGCCGTCAGTATCGCTTCGTTGAGGACGAGTGAGAAAATCCCCCCGATGTTTCGTCAAATGATCCTCTCGACCTTTGGCGATGAAAACAACTCAGTTAAAAAAGCTAACGACTTATTTGTCATTTTTGGCGAACTGACGCCGGAAATGGTTGCTCGGTTGCCTTTTTTTTACCTCGACTGCGGCACGGAGGATGAGCTCGGACTGCTTCAATTTAATCAGCAACTAGCTGGAATTATGCTCAACAAAAAAATTCCGCACGAATTTCGCGAGCTTCCCGGAAAACACAATTGGGATTTGTGGGGGCAGCAAGTTCAGGACGTTTTACGGATCAGCGAGCGAATTTTTAACGCTCAGGCAACGGTCAACCTCGCCGCCGCGAATTGACGTTTCAGACTTTCTTGCACTTTGTGTTGTCTAATAACACAAGCGGCCCCTCACTAACCAAGCAAAGGAAATAAAAGAAATGCTAAATTCGGCAAAATTCTTGAATAAAATCAAATTGACGGTTATCGCCCTCTCGGTTGTCATCGGTTTGACGGGTTATTATACCAGCTCGTCAGACACTTTTCGGGCGACAGCAAATGTTTCCGGTCCGCCCTCATCACATACGGGCGCACCCGGCGAGACCAGCTGTATCGAATGTCATACCTCATTTTCCTTAAACAGCGGCGGCGGTGCGGTTTTCGTTAGCGGACTGCCCGCCAACTATACTCCCGGCGCAAGTTACCCGGTGACTGTCACTGTTAATCAGCAAAATGCCGTTCGTTTCGGTTTTCAAACAGTTGCGCTTGATAAACAAAATGTGCAAGCCGGAAATTATACAGTGACGGGCGGTTCAGGCGCGCCGATGCAGATTGTAAATGGTTCGGTGGGTGGAGCAACAAGGCGCTATGTCGAACACACAATTAATGGTGTGACGCCAACCCAGTTTGACACGAAATCGTGGACTTTTACCTGGTTGGCACCAACTACTCGCAAAGGCAAAGTCACTTTTTATGCTGCCGGCAACGGAGCAAACAGCGATAGCACCACCAGCGGGGATTACATTTACACCGGCAGTACGAGTGTTTGCTCTGGTTCCGTGCAAAGCAATTTTGACAGTGATAGCAAAGCTGATATTGCAGTTTTTCGTCCTTCAACCGGAGCATGGTATCGCTTAAACAGCTCCAACGGCCAGTTTAACGCCGTGCAGTTCGGAGCAAATGGAGACAAAATCGTTCCAGGTGACTTTGACGGGGATGGCAAAAGCGATGTTGCCGTTTTCCGACCGAGCAATAACGTGTGGTACATTCTGCGCTCGTCCGACAACGGTTTTATCAGTTATCAATTCGGAGCCAGCGGTGATATTCCGGTCGTCGGTGATTTCACGGGTGACGGTAAATCTGATTTAGCAGTTTTTCGCCCTTCGACTGGCAGTTGGTACACACTTAACTTAGTCAATAATGCTTTTGCCGCCGCGCAATACGGGGCAAATGGAGACAAACCCGTTTCCGGTGATTTTGACGGTGACGGAAAATTCGATTACGCCGTTTATCGTCCGTCCACCGGCGTCTGGTACGTTTTGCGCTCATCAAACAGCACCTCGACGGGGGTTCAATTCGGTATTGCTACAGATAGAGCCGTACCGGGCGATTATGACGGCGACGGCAAAACTGATTACGCAGTTTTCCGCCAGAGCACCGGATATTGGTATCTTCAACAAAGTACCGCCGGGTTTAGCTCAATTCAATTTGGAGCGACAGGCGATCAGCCTGCTCCGACTGATTATGACGGCGACTGCAAAACTGATGTGGCGGTTTATCGGGCAGGTAATTGGTATATTTTGAACAGCGGTGATAGCTCGGTCTCTGCCGTTCCGTTTGGCCTCAGCACGGACATTGCTGTTCCTTCAGCTTTTGCGACTCCATAGCGACAATTTTGCATCCCGCTCACAAAGTTCTCGTCAGAACCGCCGAATAAAAGAGGCGAAACTATTTTAGTTTCGCCTCACACAATTTGATTGCTGCTTAAAATCCGCCGAACATTTTTCCGTCAAACTTGCTGCAACTTATCACCTCTTCAGTTCAAACCTTTTAAACGTTTAGACGCAAAATCTGGTTCAACCAAAAACAGAATTGTAAACAAAAACCAAATTAGCGATAATCACTTGAAAAGAATATAAATTGTCTTAATAATTAATAAAATAATATGCCGATTTACGAATACAAATGCCCGGACTGCGGAAATCAGATCGAAGTAATGCAAAAGATTTCCGAAGAACCATTGCGTGAATGTCCGCGTTGTCAGGGCAAACTTGAAAAACAATGGTCTTTGTCAGGGTTCCAATTTAAAGGCACCGGTTGGTACGTTTCCGATTACACCAATCGCGGAGTTGAAACGCAAAGCAAAGCCGACAGCGGTTCTGAAGCTAAATCTGAAAGCAATGGGGAAAGCCGCGAGAGCGAGAAAAAATCTTCAAACGGTGACGCCCCCAAAACTTCTTCGAACGGAGAATCAACCGCCGAAAGTTCTAATGCATCAAAACCGGAGAGTAAGTCAACGGAAAACAAACCGACAGCTAAAGCTGATTGATTTTCAAAAATTATGAAACAACCGTTAAGACTCCGTTTTGAATGCACCGGAAGTTTGTTTTTGCTAATTTTGTTATTGGCAGGTTTCGCCTACGGTCAAGCCGGAAGGCGATCTCCGGCTAATGGTAATGATGAAGGCGGGAGCGTCATATCGGTTATTGCGATGCGCGGCAACGGTTCGGCAGATCCGATTAAAATCGAGAATATCGCGCTTTACGAAAACAGCATCGAACAGCGAATCAAAGGCTTTTCATTTGATCCATCGCCTTCGAGAATCGTTTTGCTGGTGGATAATTCGCAAACTTTGAGAACCGACGTCGCCAAGATGAAAGACGCGGCACAACAATTTGCTTACGAAATTTATGACGGCGATCAACTTTTTGTCGCGGCATATGACGAAAAAGCGGAAATAATTCAGGAATGGACTGACGATCCGAAAAAAATAGAAAAGTCGCTCGAAACCTTTCGCAAAAAGGGCAACCCGTTTTTGTTTGACGCGCTCGGTGATGTTCTTGATCAAATTGTCCGCCCGCTAATTCCCGGAACGCGTAAAACTGCTGTCGTCATTATCAGTGACGGACTTGATCGAGGCAGCCGGAGCAAAGATTTTGACCGAATCTTAGCCGAACTACAGCAGGCGGACGTTGCAGTCTATGCCTTGCAGATTCCAGATCGAACGGGCGGAGCCTATCGCCGCGACTCGCCGAAACCTGAACAAGTAATCCAAAAACTTGCAGAAGGCACGGGCGGTAAGGTTTTCGATTTTGCAGAGCCTCAAATTTCCGCTAAAGCTATCTGTGATGAGCTGAGAAAAAACCGCTATCTGCTGACGTATCTTTCAACCGGGGTCGCGAGTCTCGATGCCAGGCGTTTGTTCTTAACAGGTGACGAAGGCATCACGCTACGGATAAAAAATTCCGAACCGCCGCGTCTCAAATAAACAATTAAAGCTTAAAAGTGTAGAATGTTTTGCCAAAGGTTTGACTTTTGGCAAAGCTTTTTTATTTGTTGAAAGCAAACTTTGAATTTTCACTCGTCGCTAAACAGGAACAAAAATCATGAACGATTCTGATCCCAATAACCCAAAACCTTTGCCGGATGATTTTGGAATGACAATTCCGAATATGCGTCTGCCAAAACAAAATCAAGGAAACGAAGCGGATTTGCCGACAACGAATTTGCGAAGCGCGCCGCAACCTCCGGCCCAAAATCCTTATAATATTCCGCAACAGCCGCCGCCCCCCACCAATGATTTTGGGATGACGATTCCGAATCTGCGCTTGCCCAACAATCAACCGCCGCCGGCCCAAACGCCGCCGCAAACACAGCCGCCCGCGCCGGTTAATGATTTTGATATGACTGCGCCAAATATACGGCCTCCTCAGCAACCGCCAAGCGAGCCGGACTTTGGGATAACGCAAAATAATTCTCAAACCAAGAACGCTGCCGAACCTGATTATGGCGCAACGATGTCCTATATTCCGGCTCCGGCGCAGCAGCGAAATACGCGGCGCGATGAGGTTCGCGAAGGGTTACCGCCGGTTTTGCCGCAATTACAGGCAAAGCCAGCCGAAAAACGTAAAGGCGGAATTCCGCTGTGGGCTTGGTTATTAAGCGGTGGTCTGGCATTGATAGCTTTGTTGAGCTTGGTTATTGTGGCTGTAATTTTCCTGATTCCGCACGAATCAGGTTTTACACTTGTTCTAAAAGGAGCACCGGCGGGCAGCACGGTTTTGGTAGATGGAACTTTGCGCGGCGTCACTTCCGCCGATGGTTCATTCAGAATTCTAGGCATCGAAGCCGACAAGAAACGCGCTCTCAAAGTCACACACGAAGGTTTTTCGGATTTTAACGACACTATTATCGGCGCGAACGGAGAAACCAGAGAGCTTATTGCGCAGATGAAGCCAACTGCAAAAGTAGATGACCCGGGACCTGTTCAAACCAAATGTGAATGCCCGGACGACCCGCGCGTTTGCCTGGCGGAATGCGCTGCTTTGGACGCTCTCGATAAACTTAAAGTGCCGTTTACGGTTGACCAACTGGTCGCGGCTCTCAATCTGCAAATCATCAATTTCAGCAGCAACAGTTCGGATGTCCCTCCGGCGCGTAAACGCTTTCTCGAAAGAGCAGCTGAAAAATTTAAACTTTTAACCGGCAAACCAGTTGTCGAAATTGGTGGACATACCGATAACGTTGGCAACGATGCCGCTAATTTAAATTTATCGAATGACCGCGCCAAAGCCGTGCGCGGATTATTGGTTAATTTCGGAGTTTCACCTAGCGTCTTGACGACCCGAGGATTTGGAAGTAAAAAACCAAAAACGACTAACGATACCGAAGATGGTAAATTCCAAAATCGGCGCATTGAATACACAGTTGTTTCAAGATAATTATTAGTGATGCCAAAAGCGAAAATTATTATTGTTGAAGCTGGAAAAGAGCCGCGCGAATTAGAAATTCTCGGGGATGTGACGACGTTTGGACGAACCAAGGATAATTCGGTTTCGTTCGCGGGGGACGGCAATATTTCGCGTTTTCATGCGCAAATTAAACGCCATGGCGAAGATTTTTTTGTTTCAGATTTTGGCAGCAGTAACGGGACAAGCGTTAATGATCAAAAAATTTCAGAGGAAAAACTCCTTAAACACAATGATAAAATCAACTTTGGCGGTGATAATAGCTATGTAATTTTCAAAAACGAAGAGCTATCAAGCGAGGAACAGGAAAACGAAGCTGAAGGTTTTTCATCGGCAGATGTTGGATCTTCTCAAAATTCAGCCGCAAATTCGACTTCTGGTAGCCCGCCTCCGAAATCCAATGTCCCAATTATGTTGAGTGCCGCAGCGGTTTTGAGCGGGCTGGCAATTGTCGCGGTGGTCGCGGTTGTGATTGTCACGCAAACCAATCTGGTGAGCGGCAGTTGCGCACCCGAAGTAGCAATCTTAAGTCCGGAAAGCGGGACTACAATTTCCGAACCGACTGAAATCAAGGTCAGCGTCAAAAATGCCAAATGTATCGAAAGAGTGGCATATCTGCTCGACGGCGAAGAAATTGAAACTGCTGAAATCGAGCCGTATTCAGTAACGCTCGAACCGGAAAAATTTGAAAGCTTTAAAGATGACAGTTCGCACGTTTTAACCATCGCCGTCTATGATCGTGACGGCGCCAAAAAACTTCAAAATGATCAATTGAATCTGGCATTTGGCGAAGCTGACAGCGAGGTTCCGCCGGATAAGCCGATAGGGGATAATCCGCCTGATGATAAACCCACACCTCCAAAGCCTTCACAGATTACGATTGCTGAAACTAAAGTTTTGACAGAACAGTTTCTCAAACAGTTTCCCGGCGCGTACAGACTTAACACCCAATTTCTGATTGAAGTCCAAAAGAAAACGGCGGAATACAAAGCGCCTGGTTTTTATCTCCGCGCCGCGCCGTATCGGGACGTAATCAATCAGGCTTTTGTGCAGGAACAAGGGTTGTACGCTCCGCTTGGCTATATTTTAGCAATGAGTCTGAGCAAGTTTGACAACAAGAAAAACGGCAACAGCGAGGGATTATGGCAGATGACAAATGAATTTACCGCCAGTAACGGTTACAATGGACAATGTGGAATAGAAACCTTAAGCGACGCGAGTCAAAACTGCGCGGCGCATGCGGCGGCAATTTACACTAAAGCGATGGTCGTCAATCTTTTCCAGGGCGATGTTGTTTACGGAGTTTCATGTTTTGGTCTTTCGCCGTTTGATGCCGGTCAATTTCAAATTTCTCTGCCGCCCGATCGGTCGGATTTCTGGAACGTAATCAAATCGCCGAAACAACGAGAGATGGTGGTTCGGTTTTTCGCAGCCGGGATAGTTGCTGAAAATCCCCAAAAATTCGGGCTGAAACAGGACAAACCGCTTTCGAGTTTGTACAAAAATTTATTGATTTTGAAATGACTGTCAGTCATGAACGATAAGCTGAAAAAAGTAGTCCTAATTTACGCGACTCCGGAGGGTTCGCGAGAATTTGCGTTGGAAAACGGCGAATTAAAAGTGGGACGAGGCGAGGTTGATTTGCGTTTTCCCGACAGCAGTTTGTCGCGCCATCACGCCACAATTTATCGGGAAGAAGATCGAGTTTGGATTCTTGACAATAATTCTACCAACGGCACTTTCGTCAATGGTGCGCCGGCCGCCCCGAACGGTACAATTTTGCAGAATGGCGACACGATCAGGCTCGGTAATGACACTACTATCAGGATTCAATTCTCCGAACCAAAAACTTCTCTGAGCAAGTCCGCGTCTGCCGCCAACCAAAATATCTTGAGCGGTGCAAATTCAACAAGCTTTAATTTTGTGCCTTTGATAATTGCCGGAATTGCGGTTGTCGTAATTGGTCTGGCTGTTGTAGTAGTAGTGTCTAAGGCAATCAGCAGTAGTGACTCAAACACCGAAATTGCCGAGACAAATCAGGATGATTCGGTGGACGATAATTCATCGGACGAGCCAGAGGAAAATACTAATTCGAAAAAGAAGAAACCCAAAGTTGAACGTTCGCCAGACGCAGTAAATGCCAACGCCGAGGCTTCGCCTGAAAAGCCCGACGAAAAACCTGTTGAACCCAAACCAAATTTGCCGGTTGCGCCGACCCGAACATATCTTGAAATGTCGGAAACTGAAAAGCGGCAGTTTATCGAAAAGGAAGCCCGGCAAGTTGCGCAGATGATCGGAAACACCAGTGGCGATGCCGTGCCGCCCGAAGCCGTCGAAAGAATCAAAAGTTTTGTTGACGCTTACGCGAAACGTCTTAAGTATGCCAAGCGGGACGGAACTTGCAGTTTTACGCGAGACAATTTAGAGACGCTTATTTCGCGCGCCAGTCAGAACGCGCATTTTATTGTTCCGGCTTTTAATTCACAAGGGTTAGCGCCGCAAATCGGGCTTTATCTGGCAATGATTGAATCTGAACATTGCGTTTGTTTGCAATCACCAACAGGACCTTTGGGAATGTTTCAGTTTACCAAAGCAACCGGCAAACAATTTGGTTTAGAAACCAAACCCGGAGCATCTCCGACCAACCCTGATGAACGTTGCGAACCAAATAAAGCCGCCCCAGCCGCCGCCAAATATATGAAATTTCTAACAGGTCGTTATGGCACTGGTTCTTTGAGCGTACCGCTGGCAATTGCGAGTTATAACAGCGGCGAAGGCGGTCTAAGTACGAATCTGCAAACGGCTCTGGCTGGCGAATCCAACCAAGAACGTAGTTTTTGGACACTTGTTTCTAACCAAGGTAAGCTCTCGTCACAATTTCAGAAAGAGAATATTAAGTATGTTCCAAAATTCTTTGCCGCTGCAATTGTCGGCGAAAATCCGATTGTCTTTGGCGTGAAAATGCCGCCCATTTCGAGCAATTCAAAATAATTAACGTCTGTTTAGAATAAGAAAACAAACTTGCATTAAACTTGAATAGATAGTTTTTTGACATCATAGCTCAAATCAGGTTACGCCGAAATATCTCTAAAGCATCCACAATCGCTAAGGACAAATGGGTAAATTGGTGCAAGAGAAACTGCCGCCCAATTTCGGGTAAAACAAAAAATGTTTTTACGAAGGCAGCTAATTGCCCAGCGTTTGATGACTTTTTGGGCGAGTATTGCAATAAAGAAAACGTTTTATTTCAACAATGAAATATTTTTAAGGTAATTATTAATAACTTGTGGTAGTATTGCCGGAAAGACGCATATCTAGTGGTATGCATCTCTGAATCAATAAAATAAAGGTTTCCAGAAAGGATTCAAAAATGGCAGAGAAAAAAAACAACCTTAAATCGGCGGCTGCTCCCAAAGCAGCCAGCGGCGGAAAATCGAAAACACCGGCCAAATCGGCAGGCAGCGGTAAAAAAGAAAAATCGCTCGGCGATCTTGTCAGCGCTCTGGCTGAGAAAACCGGCGTCACCAAGGCTAAAGCAAGAGAATTCCTTGACGCTCACGCCGCCCTTCTGGTAGATGAATTAAAACAAAATGGAAGCGTGCAGCTAGCTGGCATCGGCAAGTTGAAACTAGGAATGCGCGCCGCCCGGCAAGGGCGCAATCCGGCGACGGGCGCGGCGATCACCATCAAGGCGAGCAAAACCGTCAAATTCTCGGGCGGTAAAGCATTTAAAGATGGCTTTCAGTAATTAGTAACGAGGCTCGAATGAAACGAGGCTGGTCTCTTTTTGAGACCAGCCTCGTTTCATTGTCTTAAAGAAAAATCTTAGGCGCACCAAATTAAATTCCATAAAATCAAATTCAGCAACAATCAAGGAAGTAAGACGATAAATTGAAACTATGTGTGGAATGTTCGGTTAGAAAGTAACCCTCCACCAATTCAAAAGTGAATATCTTGACTGTGTGACATTTGGTAAATAAAACGGGAGGCTACAACTTCAATTAAATTATTGTTTCAGTTCAGTTTCTTGAGAATCGCGGGCAGCAAAACAATTCGTTTATCGAGTAACAGGGAATTTGAAACAGTGGTTTAACTTCCCTGCGAGCAACTGAGACGAGCATTTACCGCAACTTAGTACAAAGTCTGTTCTCAAGTTAAATAATTTAAGAAATATCTGGTCGTTGTATGATTCATCGAAAATTTTTCTTCGTTTTTAGTCTCTGTTGTCTCTTAATGGCAAGCTACATATCAGCGCTGGGCTGTACTTGTGGAGGACCGCGACAAACTCTTGATTTTCATCCTTACGGATCCTACTGGGGCGCAGACGTTGTTTTCAACGGTTTAGTTGATGACATCACCGTTAAAACGACCGTTTATGAGGGAAAAGAATATCCTTCGTCTGTGATTGTAAGTTTTGCCGTTGAAGAAGCATTTCGCAATGTAGCGGGTAAAACCCTTGAAATTTATACCAGCCCGTCCGGCGGAATGTGCGGATATCCGTTTCAGAAAGGAAAGCGTTATTTTGTTTACGCGAGGCGTAATAAAGAAAATCAATTGACCGAACATCTGTGCGGACCGACAGTTCCGCTCGAAAATGCCCAAGCTGCCGATCGAGATCCAGCGGTTCA
>JBDTZD010000172.1:0-17093 GCA_040005335.1 Pyrinomonadaceae bacterium
TATTTGAAAGCGTCGAAGTCAATTTGACAGCTACCTGCCGCGAAGGCTGAGTCCAACTGCTTTCGACACCTGGAAAAGGATCATCGCCCCACAAGCCGCCACCGAAATAAAGCGGACTAGCGTTAGACCAATGGTCTTGAGTATAACGTCCAAAAATCTGGTTTTTCTTGGTGAGGTTATAATCAATGCGCCCGTTTTCTTCTCGGAATCTAATTGGCGAATTCGCTGATAACGACCAATTGTTACAACCTCCCAAATTAGCATTTGGAAGTGGATATAGCTGGACGAGTAATTTTCCCGCAGGACTTATATTTGCTTGTGGAATGATTTGTGTCGTGGAACCAGGACGATTGTTTCCAATTAATCCTCCGTTACAAGCTCTTCGCGACGGATCGCTGAAATCACCATTGCGTTCGGCTTGTGTCGGAACCTGACCAGTGCGAGTTTGGCCGCGGATTTCCCGATTAAATTCCTGCGAATAGAAAAAGAAAAGCCGGTCTTTGATAATCGGGCCGCCGATTGATCCGCCGAAATCATGACGACGTAATTTGTCTTTGGCCGAGGCAAAAAATTCTCTGGCATTTAGTGCATCATTACGACCGAAATAAAAGAGACTGCCATGTACTTTATTTTCGCCGCCGCGGGTGACAATCGAGATAACCGAACCGGCGGCTTGACCATATTCGGGACCGTAGCTGTTGCGCAGCATTTTAAATTCGGCAATCGCTTCGATTGAAGGGTAGAGCAGAATTGTGCGGTTTGATCCCGTATCATTATTGTTAGCGCCGTCGGTTAAGAACAGGTTGCTCTGAGCCGAGTTGCCGTTAACTGAAAAGTCAACGCCGGAAAATAATCCTTTATTTTTGCTGTCAAAGTTGTTTTGCGGCGCGACACCCGGCTGCAATTGAGTAAGCTGCACAAAACTGCGACCATTTAAAGGCAATTCGCGAACCTGTTGACCGTTAACGACTTCGCCAATCGCGCCGGTTTGCGTTTCAACCTGGAGTTGGTCGGCCTCAATGGTAACGACTTCGCTAGCCTGTCCAACTTCAAGTTTAAAGTCTTGTCTCGTGGTAGTGGCAACATTTACCGTGACGTTTCCGACAACCGATTCTTTAAAGCCGGTGCCTGCAACAGAAACACGATAAATCCCGATTGATAAATCTGGTACGGTATAAAGCCCATCATCACTGGTTGTGACAGTGCGTTGAGCGTTGGTTCCCAGATCTATAGCAGTAACGGTTGCATTGCTCACGGCCGCGCCGTTTGGATCGGTGACGTTACCGGTAATCTGCCCCGATTGCTTTTGTGCTGATACGGGAATCGTTAAAAGCAACAACATACAAGGCAGTATTGCCAGGAATGCTCCGATTTTAAAAACTAGATTTTTTCGAGCCTGGCCAGCGACTCGAAACGCGAAACTTCGATAGGCCTGCATTTCAATCATAGGAAACATCCTCCGAACTTTTTACACATAAGAAATTCTCCGAATTCATTTAAGATCAAATCTTCTCTGACAAACACCAGAGCAATTTAAGGTGTCCGTTGTATTAGATAAAGACGTGTTGTCGCTCATATAATGTAATGCAATCCGCAACCTGATGAAAATATCTGAACTGCAAAACGTATATGCCAAAACTGTTTAAGAGGACAGCTTTGGTTTGAGAACAAATTGGTAGCTAAAAACTTTGTTGTAAGACCCAACAAAAGCTAATACAGATTGCCCTACTTGTCAAGAAATTTTTACAAAAATGTTAACAAACATGAGGAGTTATTTATCGCATAGAAGGCAAAGTTACTGTTATGAATAATTAGCTGAAACAGAATGTCTTTCTGTATGTTACAAAACTGGTCAAATAAAGTCTTAAAGCAGGATTTCAGCTGAAACAGACCGAAGCCAATTTATCAGACATTATAACCAAAAAGTCACATTTTTGAATTAGTCTGATTGATTACAGTTGCAGAACACTTCACACAATCATTTAATCAGCCCAATAAATTAATGCTTGAAGAATCATTAAGAATAAAATAGAATGTGCAACCAGTTTCAGACTCAAATCTTAAATACATTCAAATCTCTAATGTAAGGTAAAGCGTTGGTTCAAGCCTGGCACAACATTAGTTGAAACCTTTTGTGCACTACGGCAACAAAGTCTTTTATGCCAAAATCATTAATCATAATCCGCTTAATATCTCCGGTAATGTTCCTGCTGTGCGGCGTGTTTGTTTTAATGTCGCAGGAATCTGCGGCGCAGCAAATTCCGCAGCATAATTTAATGCCTGTGCCAGCTATGATCAAGTTTAATACGGGCAAATTGTCTGTCACAAAATCCTTTAACATTGCCGTGAAGGGGCAATCTGACGAACGTTTGAAATCATACATTGACCGTGTAATAAAGCGGATGGAAGGGCGCACGGTACTTGAATTTTCGCGTGAGTTATCAAGCGACGCTCCCAACGCTTCGCTTGTCATCGAGTGTGGGTCAACTGGGAAACTTATTCCTGCATTGGGTGAGGACGAATCTTATAATTTAGAAATTAACGATAAACAAGCGCGTCTTAATGCGCCGACAACGGTTGGAGCGATGCGCGGATTGGAAACCTTTCTGCAATTACTTGACGAGAATCGCGAAGGTTATTTTGTCCCCGCCGTTTCGATTCAAGATAAGCCGCGTTTCCCATGGCGCGGGTTAATGATTGATATTGCCAGGCACTTTCAGCCAATGGACGTCTTGAAACGCAATATTGACGGAATGGCAGCCGTTAAACTCAACGTTCTGCACTGGCATTTGACCGACGATCAGGGTTTTCGCGTAGAAAGTAAAAAGTTTCCCAGATTGCACCAAATGGGTTCGGACGGACTTTTTTACACGCAAGACCAAATTCGTGAAATTATTGCGTACGCCCGAGATCGGGGAATCAGGGTTGTACCTGAATTCGATATGCCTGGACACGCAACCGCCTGGCTGGTTGGCCATCCCGAACTTGGGAGTGCGCCCGGTCCCTACAAAATCGAACGCGGCGCCGGGATTTTCGATCCGGCTTTAGACCCGACGCGCGAAGAAGTTTATCAATTTTTAGATGGCTTTCTGGGCGAAATGGCGGCACTCTTCCCTGATGCTTATCTGCACATCGGCGGCGATGAAAACGAAGGTAAACAATGGGACAAAAACCCTCAGATTCAAGCCTTTATGAGAGACAAGGGCTTTAAAGATCACCACGCCCTGCAAACTTATTTTAATCAGCGACTGCTCAAAATTCTGCAAAAACACGGCAAAACAATGATGGGTTGGGACGAAATTTTTCAGCCCGATCTGCCCAAAGATGTTGTGATCCATTCGTGGCGAGGACAAAAGGCACTGGTCGAAGCCGCCCGCCAGGGTTACCAGAGCATTTTATCAAACGGTTATTACATTGATCTAATTTATCCGGCATCGCAGCATTATGCAGTTGACCCTCTGCCCGCCGACAGCGGTTTGACTGAGGAAGAACAAAAAAGAATTCTCGGCGGCGAAGCGACGATGTGGAGCGAATGGGTTTCGCCGGAAACGATTGACTCGCGCATCTGGCCGCGCACGGCAGCGATTGCCGAAAGATTTTGGTCGCCGCGTGAGGTAAAAGATACGGCTGATATGTATCGCCGCCTGGCGGTGATTGATGCTCAACTCGAAGAACTCGGATTAACCCACCGCAAAAATCAAGCAATGATGCTCAGGCGTCTTGCCAACAACAAAGACAGCGATGCGTTGCAAACATTGGCTTCTTTAGTCGAACCGGTCAAAGAATACAAACGTTATCAAGTACGTCCGCAAACAATGCTCAGCCCTTTAACCGGACTCGTTGACGCCGCGCATCCAGATAGCGAGACCGCCCGAGTATTTGCTTTACTAGTCAATGAAATGCTTTCGGACGCTCCGAAATTCCAAAATGGCGCGGCTAAAATCCAAAACACTTTAACCAAATGGCAAACCGCCGGAACGGAACTTGTTCCGCTGACAGACAGTTTGCCTGGATTGCAGGAGGCAAAACCGCTCGCCAGTGATTTGTCTGAAATCGGAGCGATAGGATTAGAATCGTTGTCATTTTTGGCTAGAGGGGTTGCGCCGCCTGATGGCTGGCGTGACTCAAAACTTGCGGCGCTAAAGCAAATTGCCAATCCAAAAGCGGGTTTGGAGTTCCCCATTGTGCCGAGTCTCAGAGAGATGGTAATTGCAGCTTCTGAATTGCCAAACTTAAAAAATATGTCTCAATCAGAATGGCGCGAGCAAGTCAGAAAAATGGCGGCACTCAACGCATCGCCACAGAATAAATAACCGAAAACAGCTTTTCGGCTCGGAAAGCATCTTTAAATACAAACAGCGCAAAAAACTCAATTATAACAATGGGTGAAGTTGTTGCCGGAATAGACATTGGCGGAACAAAAATCGCAATTGCACTGGAAACGCTGGAAGGCGTGAGGGTTGCATCCGAGCGTATCCCTACGCAAGTCGAAATCGGTCCTTATCCGATTGTGGAAAACGTCATGCGAATCATGGAGGAGATGATTGAGAACAACCATGTCAGGCTTGTTTCTATTGGAATCGGCTGTCCAGGCCCGCTCGATATCGAAAGCGGATTGATTTTATCGCCTTCGAATCTGCCCAATTGGAACAAATTTCCAATAGTCGAACTGTTCGAAAAACGCTTTAAAGTTCCCACCGTTCTTGACAATGATGCCAATACCGCAACTCTGGGCGAATACATTTACGGAGCGGGGCGCGGTTACAATAACCTTGTTTATATTACCGTCTCGACCGGCATCGGCGGCGGTATTGTGATTAACGGCGAAATTATTCACGGCGTTGGAGCAGGAGCGGGTGAGTTGGGGCACACGATCATTATGCCGGATGGAATCCCCTGCAAATGCGGCTCTACAGGCTGCCTTGAGACCATTTGCTCAGGACTCAGTATCGCTCGCCGCGCGAAAGAGCGGCTGGCAAGCGGTGAACCTAGTTTGCTAAGGCAATTGTCCGGTCACACAAATGAAGTGACAACAGAGATGGTCGTCGAAGCCGTGCGCAAAGGCGATAAACTCGCTTCTGAAATTTGGGCGGAGACGTGTCATTACCTCGCCATCGGAATCGGCAACATGATTACTTTGCTCGCCCCCGAAGCGGTTATTATCGGCGGCGGCGTCGCTACGGCGGGAGAACTGTTGCTGAAACCGCTTCGCTCTTTGCTCAAACAATACGTAACGATGGTTCCAATGGAGAAAGTTGCCGTTCTCCAAGCCACCCTTGGCAGCGAAAGCGGCGTTTGCGGCGCATTGGTAATAGCAAAACAAGCTTACTCAAATAGTTCACAGGTTCATGCAAAATAAAAACTATGCGCCTCAGTAACATAGACATTGCCATTTTGGTTGTTTATCTCGCTGCGATGCTGGCTGTCGGCATTTATGTCGCCCGTCGCGCCTCACAAAATCTGGACTCTTACTTCTTGGGCGGCAAAACAATGCCCTGGTGGTTGTTAGGAATCTCTAACGCCTCCGCGATGTGGGATGTGACCGGAACGATGTGGTTTGTTTATCTGCTTTTTACCTACGGCATGAAAGCCGTTTTTCTGCCGTGGTTGTGGCCGACTTTTAACCAAATTTTTGAAGCGGTTTATCTCTCGCGCTGGGTTCGCAGCTCAAACGCTCGCACGGGCGCGGAGTGGATTAACACGCGTTTCGGGACGGGACGGGGCGGCGAGCTTTCTAAATCAATCATCGTTGTTTTTGCGCTTATTAATGTGATCGGATTTATCAGTTACAACTTTCAGGGGATGGGCAAGTTCTGCGAAGTTTTTCTTGATCCTTTTTTTATCGAAACATTTGGAATTAATCCGACGCCGGCTACATACGCCATTGTGTTGATGAGCATCACCGCCGTTTATGTCGTTCTCGGCGGAATGCTGAGCGTGGTGCTAACCGATTTTACCCAGTTTATTTTGATGATTATCACGAGCTTTGTGATCGGTTACATCGCAATGACGACGGTTGCGCCGGGAGCGCACCTGGCATTTGTTCCGGCAGACTGGGGGAATATCTTTTTCGGTTGGGATATTAATCTTGATTGGGGCGCAACATTGCCCGCACTCAACGGCAAAATCCTCTCCGACGGATATACTCCTTTGTTTAGCTTGTTTTTTATGGTGATGTTTACCAAAGGCGTCTTGGTCAGCATGGCGGGCGTAGCGCCAAACTATGATATGCAGCGCGTACTGGCGGCAAAAACTCCGCGCGAAGCGAGCCTGATGAGCGCGATTGTTTCGATTTGTCTGGTTCCGCGCTGGATAATGGTCGGCGGCATTACTTTACTTGGAATCGTTTACATGATTCCAGAGCTTGAGAAAATGGGCGACAAAATTGATTTTGAATTAATGCTGCCATATGTCATTAGCAATTATCTGCCGGCAGGTTTAACTGGAATTTTACTGGCCGGACTGCTTTCGTCATTTATGGCGAGCTTTAGCGCGACCGTCAATGCCGGAGCCGCATATCTGGTCAACGATTTATACAAAGCTTATCTTAATCCGAAAGCCAGCAATCGAACTTTAATTTATGCGAGCTATCTCGGATCAGCATTGATTTTGGCTATCGGAATGATAATTGGCGCGTATATTTCTTCGATCACGGCAATTACGCTCTGGATTGTTTCCGGGCTTTACGGCGGTTACACGGCCGCAAACATGCTCAAATGGTATTGGTGGCGTTTAAATGGTTACGGCTATTTTTGGGGAATGCTAATCGGAATCGTTTCCGCGATGTTATTGCCGGTTGTCAAACCGATTATTGCGCCGACCGTTAATGACGTTTACGCATTTCCATTCATAGTGTTTTTTTCGGCAATCGGATGCGTTATCGCCACCCTGATAACTCCGCCGGTTGATGAAGAAACGCTCAAAACTTTTTATCGCAATGTCCGCCCGTGGGGATTTTGGAAGCCGGTTTTAAACATGATTGCGGCGGAAGACCCGACGATTCAACCAAACAATGATGCCGCCAGAGATTTGACTAACTGCGCTGTCGGAATCGTTTGGCAATTAATGTTGGTGACGACACCTCTTTATTTTGTGTTTCGCAATTACACGGCTGTGCTGGTTTGCATCGGAATTTTTGTGGTAACTACAATTTATCTAAAAGTAAGCTGGTACGATCATCTAGGAAGCGATGAAGCAATTGCCGATGCCGGCGCAAACAGCGAGACCGCGCAGGCAGTCGGCAGATAACAAAATGTCAGAACCATCCGTAATAGCGAACGGTTAATCAGATTTTTCAATAAAAACTTATGACGCTGGAAACAACAATTGATAATTCACCCAAATATGACGAACGCCCGTGGGGCAATTTTACGGTTTTGGACGAAGGCGAAGGCTATAAGGTCAAACGAATTGAAGTGCTAGCCGGAAAACGCCTGAGCTATCAAAAACACGCTCATCGCGCCGAACATTGGTTTGTCATCGAGGGCACGGCGCAGGTTACGCTTAATGATGAAATCATTGTTGTCAAAAGCGGTGAAGCGATTGACATCCCGCTCGGAGCCGCCCATCGCGTCGAAAATCCTGGCGCGGAAAAAATGATTTTTATCGAAGTCCAGCGCGGCAGCTATTTAGGTGAAGACGACATTGTGCGCCTGCAAGATGATTTCGGACGTTAATGTCTTTGTTCGTCTAAGGTTAGCATTATTTTGGAGGAGGTTATGTATTGTCCTAAATGCGCAACAATGGTTGTGGGTAATCAAAAGTTTTGTCGCTCCTGCGGGTTTAACGTTGAAATTAAATACGGCAAATGAGTTTGGGCAAACTGGAAATCAGCGATTTTCGCCGGCAAATTGAAAGCGAATGGATGGACAATATTGCCCCTTTCTGGCTAAAGTTCGCGCCCGATGAGAAATACGGCGGCTTTCGCGGTTTAATTACCAATGATTTGCAAATTGACGAAAAAGCAGAAAAAGGAATTATCCTAAATTCGCGAATCTTGTGGACGTTTTCTCATGCCGATAAAATTTATCGAGAAAAGTCTTACCTAGAAATTGCCAGTCGCGCCTTTCAATATTTGACCAAACATTTCTTTGACAAAGACCACGGCGGAGTTTTCTGGACAGTTGATTATACTGGAGCGCCGCTCGACACAAAAAAACGCCCTTACGCGCAAGCCTTTGCTTTATACGCTCTAAGCGAATTTTATTCAGCGACAAACAATAAATCAGCCCTAGATAAAGCATTTGAGATTTTCTATTTGCTTGAGAAAAATTGTCAGGACAAACAGAACAAAGGTTATTTTGAAACTTTTGAACGCGATTGGACTTTGGCGAAAGACCAGCGTTTGAGCGAAGTTGACGCGAACGAGAAAAAATCAATGAACACGCATCTCCACATCCTGGAAGCGTACGCAAATTTATATCGCGCAACAGGTAATTCGACAGTAAAAGACAGACTCCGCGCTTTGATCAATATCTTTCTCGACAAAATTATTCACCGGAAAAACTTTTACTTGCAGATGTTTTTTGACGACCAATGGACGGTGAAGTCTGCGGTTGATTCGCTCGGTCACGACATCGAAGCAAGCTGGCTGTTATGGGAAGCTGCCGAAATTTTGGGTGATGAAGAATTATTAAAACAAGTGCAGTCCGTCGCCATCAAAATGGCAAACGCGGTTTACGACAACGGTTTAGCCTCCGACGGCAGTTTGCTTTACGAAGCAAAAAACAAGGTAATTATTGACCGCGACCGCGATTGGTGGGTGCAAGCCGAAGCAGTCGTCGGTTTTCTCAACGCTTATCAATTAAGTAAAGACGAAAGTTTTTTGACTGCAGCGGCGCGAGTCTGGGAATATATCACGGAAAAAGTGATTGACAGAAGTAACGGCGAATGGTTTTGGAAAATCACCGATGAGGGTTTGCACTCGAACGAAAAACCAAAACTCAGTCAGTGGAAATGCCCATATCACAACGGGCGCATGTGTTTTGAAGCTGTTAGTCGTTTACGTGAAATCGAAAAGGGATTATCAACCAAATAGAATTTAAGCCACTACCGAATTTAATACCTCGCTAAATGCAAACGAACGAAAAACTAATTACGCGTCCAAACCCAAAAGTTTCCAACGGCAATGGAGCAGTAAAATCTTAAAAATTTTACTGGTTTTTCGGTCGTTGATCAACTGGAATATTTGCATAAACGTCTTCAAATTTGTGATAGCCATCTTTGATCACGTCCATCAGATTTGATTTATCAATCACTTTGGGTTCAATAAAAATGGATGGAATATCTTTATTGACGGCTTTGATTTTGTCGGTCGTCGCAACCGGTTCGCCTTTGGCAAGTTTGATTGCTGCATCAACTGCTGCAAAGGCGAGCGGTTGAATCGGTTTATAAACCGTCATTGTTTGCTCGCCCTGCGCGATTCGCTGCAGCGCGTCAAGTTGTGCGTCCATTCCCGTAACTACCGTTTTGCCGGTTAATTTTTGAGCTTTGAGAGCTTGGATTACTCCGCCCGCCGTGCCGTCATTTGAGGCTATAACTGCAACCACGTTGTTTTGGTTTTGCGTCAGCGCGTTTTCAACAATTTTCAGGGCGTTTTCAGCCGTCCATTCGGCGGCAAATTGTTCGGCAACAATTTTGACGTCACCGCGATCAATGGCGGGTTTGAGCGTCGCTAACTGCGCTTCTTTCATAATCAGCGCGTTGTTATCGGTTGACGAACCGTAAACCATCACATAATTACCTTTTGGCTGATGCTGAAGGGCATAATCGGCTTGCATTTTTCCGGCTTTAGAAAGCTGGTGCGAAAGATATAAATCAAGTTCATCGCTTTTGACCAAGCGGTCATAGCTAATGACCGGAACCCCTTGTTTTTTCGCCTTTTCAACTGCTGAAGCGGCAACCTGTGCGTTATGCGGAGCAATAATCAAAACATCAATTCCTTTGGTCAGAAAATCGTCAATCTGTTTAACTTGCCGTTCGTCGTTGCCGTCAGCAACGCTTGTGTAAACCTCTGCCCCAAGTTCGGCGGCTCGCTTTTCAATCAAATCTTTGTCGCGCTGCCAATGCTCTTCTTTCAAAGTATCCATTGAAAAACCAATGCGGATTTTACCGCCGACTTTCTTTGTTGAGATCGCATTGCCTTGTTCCATCGGGGCAGTAACACACGCGCCGACGAAAATGGAAGCCAAGGTCACAAATAACAAAAGCGTTTTTCGCATTTAATTCGCTCCGAGAAATCTATGAAATTATTTAGTTTTATCGCTATTTTTTAGAGCTGCGGAAATAGCTTTTTCGACGAGCGGCTGCATCACTTGATAACCGCTTTCATTCGGATGCAATCCGTCATAAGTCAGGGATTCTTTTAAACTCCCCTTTTGGTCAACCATTGCCGTGTAATAATCGAGATAAATTAAATTATTCTCAGCGGTATACTTTCTCAGCCAGGCATTGATAGTTTGAATTTTCTTGGGCGGTCTGCTGATTGTTTGGATAATCGGCGCGCCTTCTTTATTTTTTACCTCGTCGCTGACTGGCAAAACAGACGAGAGAATTACTTTGATTCCGTTGGCGCGAGCCAATTCAACCATCGAAGATAAATTGTCTTCAATAGCTCCTAAAGTAGTCGGGCCGGTATTACCCGCAATATCATTAGTTCCAGCCAAAATCACGACGACTTTTGGTTTTAGAGCGATCACATCCGGACGGAAACGAATTAGCATTTGCGGAGTGGTTTGTCCGCCGATGCCGCGATTAATATAAGGTTTGCCGGGGAAGTTAGTTACCAGATTCCAGCCATCGGTAATCGAATCGCCCATAAAAACTACCCGGTTTTCCGAGATTGAGGGCGGGATAACTTGCAAATCCGCTGCACCGTAGCGGTTGAGCTGTGACCAGTCTTTGAGTTGCGTTTCATAACTGGCGATTTTGGCTTTTTCTTCTTGACAACCCTGCGCATCGGTGGCGCCTGTTTGCGCGCTGGAAGCGCTCGTACACACAAACATAAGCAAAAAAAAGATGAATATTTTTGACATATCAATTTTTAGATAATCGAGCTGCGGCAAAGATGAATAAACAAAGTATTTTATTATGCCATTGAATTCCGAGCCTAGTAAATATAAACTTTATCTAAACCTGCCCTAAAAAGCTTTTCGCTCAAAAATATTGAAGCTGTTTCATAAAATACGCCTGCTAAATTTATTATGAAAAACCTTGTTCAATTTGTTTTTGTTTCTCTGATTTTTGCATCGTCGTTGGTCACTGTTCTGGCACAAGAGCAGCAGTTTGCCGAAATAGGTGATTTTAAACTGGAAAACAGTGAGTTTATTCGTGATTGCCGAATTGGTTATCGCACGCTGGGCAAACTCGACAGCAATAAATCAAACGTGATTCTTTTTCCGACCTGGGCTGGCGGCACAACCGAGCAGCTCATCTCCAATGTCGGTCAGGGCAAGCTGATTGATTCAGCCACGTATTATGTAATCGCGATTGACGCTTTAGGCAACGGCGTTTCTTCGTCGCCTTCGAACAGCAAATTGCAGCCGCGAATGACGTTTCCAAAGTTTACCTTCCGCGATATGGTCAACGCGCAGCACTTAGTTTTAACAAAGATTTTGCATTTAAATCACGTCAAAGCTGTCATCGGAATTTCGATGGGAGGAATGCAGACTTTTCAGTGGATTGTTTCCTATCCGGATTTTATGGATAAAGCGATTCCAATTGTCGGTTCACCGCAGCTTGCGCCCTACGATTTAATGCACTGGCAAACGCAGATTGACGCGATTACCACTGACCCGGCTTGGAACAAAGGGAACTACGCCGCAAATCCGGCGCGCGTCGCCGAAGCTGAATTTGGCTCCTTACTTTTGACGACGCCGGAAAATTATAACAAGCGCATGACTCGCCAGCAGGTTTTCGAGGAATTGGAAAAGGCAAAGAGCGCGACGGGCGGTTTTGACGCCAACAACAAAATCAGACAAGTCCAAGCCATGATTGCGTTAGATGTTGCCGAGCCGTTTGATGGATCACTGAAACGCGCCGCTGCCACTGTCAAAACAAAAGTTCTCGTCATCGCAGCTAAATTTGATCACGTCGTCACACCCGCTCCCGCTTTGGAATTTGGACGATTGCTCGGCTCGAAAGTGCTAATTCTCGAAGGTGATTGCGGACATTCTGCTCCGTCCTGCGAATCGAGTACGGTAAACAAAGCTGTTGGTGATTTCCTCGGCGACACAGTTCGTTAATCAATTTAATGGCTGCTGGTTGATTTTACAATCTGAATCTGGTGATCTGTAAACTTAAAGTGCATGTCAGGCACGTCCGTTTTGGGCATGTGGCAAGTCACGCACTTCTGAGTGCTGACCGGACATGCTGGCGCCATCCGCAGACTTGTTTTAGCTTCTTTAGGAGAAGTGAGATGACAGGCAGTGCATTTAGAATCAAAGTAAGCGGGCTCATGTTCTACTTTTTCGTGCGGGTCATGGCAGGCTACGCAGCTCAGACGAGAATCATTTGGGCTATGTCCCTTGCTGTTGAAAAGTCTGTAAGGCTGAAAGCGAAGGGTATCTGTTCCTTCTGGCATACTAAGAACTTTGTCGAAGCTGACGTGACAAGAGCCGCAAAATTCCTGTGTCAGTTCGAACGAGCTTAAATTTCCCGGATTAAAGATTTGCAGGTTTTTAAACTCTTTAGCCTTAACAGCAGTAATGTGTTTCTCGCCCGGACCGTGGCAGGCTTCGCAATTAACTCCCGGCGTCAAACGGTCCAGTTGAAGTTTTCCATTGCTAACCGCTGCTGTTGCATGACAACCAAAACAATTTTGCTGCTCTTTAGCGCTGACTTCCCGCCCCAGAGCATTTTCAAGTGATGTCGGAATTTCATGGGTTTGGGCAACGGTAAAATCCAAACCCTTAATCCCGCGATAAAAACTAATGCGTGATTCGTATAGCAAGCCATTGTGCCGAAAGATGTAAGCTTGACTGATTCGCCCTTCCCCAAAACTAAACATCACCGGCTCGGAAATTGTATTTTTACCATCGGTGACAGTATAGAGATCAACTTCGCCCTGTCGTTTTAGCTCGTAGAAATAATCACCGTTACGGAATGTCAGCAAAGGCTGTTCGTTCAAAACCTTGTTGTGAGTCGGTGTTAAGAGCGCATGCGCCATTGAAGTGGACAATTGAGCGGCGTTCTCATGGCACTGGATACATTTGTCGCTACCCACATAACTAATGCCGGAGACATCCTGCATCGGTCGCCAGTTGGCGAGTAAATCACTCTTCTGCACGCGCTCCTGACCACTGAGCGGATCGGGTTTGAAACAGAAAGCGAACGCAAGAAGAGCGAGGGTGGATATAATTAAAATTAACTTAATACTTTTCATCAGAAGCTTTTAGCGATATAACAAACTAACTAACTTGCAAAAAGCTAGACAGTTGAAATGTTAAGACATTATCTTGCAACATCACAAACTTGGAAAAGACGATATCGGGAAAAAAGAGTTTATCGAAAACCGAATTATTACTTTATAGCAATTTTGTGAACGCTTTTTTTCTTGAGGTCGGTTTCAAATCCGACTCCATTTTTTATCTCTACCGGATATGCCTTTGAGTTATTTGGCGCGCCAGTCCCCTTAAAATTTGTGATCCGCACATCTTTGAAATTGTTTACTTCGATACCGTGACTCAAAAAAGGCATTTGCGAATTTGTCCATTGCAGCTTGAAATCGTTAATTGTTAAACCTGAAACATATTGCGCCAAAAAGCCGGGAATATCACGGGCGAACAACCCGTTTTTCTCTCCCAAAACACCTCTTAAATCAATATTGCCACCAGCCGTATTGTTAAGTTTACTACCAGTTAGTTCAAAATCAACGTCATTAAAAGCTACATCCTCAATCACGCTTTCATCTGTTCCGTAAACCAAGATTCCGGCTTCGCCCCTGCAGATGATGTGATTAAATTTTAAGTGTCGTATTTGCCCAAGCTTAACATTTTCTTTTCCTCTGATAGCGGAGACATGAATAGGTTCTCCATTCCCCCACCAGTCTCCAGTTCGCAGTTTCGTTTCAATGTTCAGATTGGAAAAAGTAATGTTTTCAAGCGAGCCTTCATCGCGCAGAAAAACCCCTACTCCTCTGGTCGAATTAGTGATATTGACGTTGCTAACCTGGACGTTTCTCACCGTATTTTGGTCTAGAAATCCAATGCGGATACCGCTCGAAGATGATTGTAAATTGCAGTTGCTGATAACAACGTTTCCCGAATCATGCCGCAAATGTTTAAAACCCGGAATTTCAAAATGGTGATCGTATCCACCGACCACGAGAGAATCATCTCCGGTGCGAATATCACAGTTATCAATCACGACGTTTGACGAACTCGTGATGTCAATTCCGTCAGCATTGGGCGCGAGCATATTATTCCATAAACGAATGCCGCTGACATGCACCGAATCACAATCGGCAAAGTGCATGCACCAGAAAGGAGCGTTGGTGATAAAAATATCTTTGACAGTTATTCTCCGGCAGTTGCTAAAGACAAACATTTGATACGGTCTGTCTTTGGGAATGACGGGACCATCTCCGATGCCCGATGCGACGTGCCGAAAATTATTTTTCTGCCTCGTATATTGCGTGGTCGTAGCGTCGAGTTTTTTGGTTTGATCCAGTTCAAAGAAATTATCACCGTTGCCGTCTATCTGACCTTCGCCCGTGATGCTGATATTTTCCGCATCTTCGGCAAAAAACATTCCTTTGTGAATTGGCACAAAAGGCTTTTCGGGCGTGTACGGTTCGTAATCGGCGAGATTACCGCTGCCCCTGATTATTGCTCCGCTTTGCAAATATAAGTGAACATTGCTTTTGAGATAAACAGTGCCAATGATAAAAACGCCGGTCGGGACAATTACGTCGCCGCCGCCATTTGCGTGACAAGCATCAATAGCGGATTGCAGTGCTTTGGTGTTAACAGTTTTGCCGTCGCCGAGAGCGCCGTATTCAGAAATATCGTAATTTTTGAGTTGGGCAAAACAGCTGACGCTTGCAAACCAAAATACAACTAAAATAAACAGGTATTTTATAAAATGAATTTTAATCATAATTAAACATGTCTGGCCTTGTAATTTGAGCGATTCAGGCAGGTTATGTAAATATTGGATTTATTTTGCTATCTCGCCGCCACTTGATGTTTAATACAAAACTTGGAGGCATATCAAAATTTTAAACTCCAAAAGAGACATGCAAAATGTCTTACACTGTTCTGTTTAGGAATTAAAGGATAAATATTATGATCACCAAACGCATTTTGTTTGTTATTTTACTCACACTAACATTTTCCTCCGAATTATTGGCACAATCTTCTTCGTTTGTTACCGTCAAGGGACATCAGTTTTATCTTAACAATCAGCCTTATTATTACATCGGCACTAATTATTGGTATGGAACCCTTTTGGGGCTTGAGAAAGACCCGAAAAAAGGTGCTGAACGGTTGCGTCATGAACTGGATTTCTTAAAATCAAACGGCGTTACCAATTTAAGAGTGATGGCGGGAGCCGAAGGCTCAGGACTCATTAACGGCGTGACGAGAGTTGGTCCGCCGCTCCAACCGGAACAGGGAAAATTTAACGAGCAAGTGTTGGACGGGCTTGATTTAGTGCTTTCGGAAATGGGTAAACGCGACATGAAAGCAATTATCTTTCTCAGCAACAACTGGGAATGGAGCGGCGGTTTTCAGCAATATTTGATTTGGAACAATCAGGTTGCGGATGCGATGAAAACAAGAAAGTTAACTTGGGACGAGCAGAGAGATATAGTCTCGAAGTTTTACGCTTGCGCGCCGTGCAAAGAAAGTTATAACAAACAGGTAGATTTTGTTCTCAGCCGAACAAATAAATTCAGTAAGAAAAAATATATTGATGATTCGGCGATTATGGCTTGGGAGCTTGCCAATGAACCGCGCCCGATGCGACCCGCTGCCGCCGATGATTATAAAAAATGGATAGCCGACGTTTCGGCAATGATCAAAGCGAAGGATAAAAATCACCTCGTAACTCTCGGTCACGAAGGTTTGATGGGAACCGAAGACCTTAAACTATACGAAGACATTCACAGAGATAAAAACGTAGATTACCTGACAATCCACATTTGGGCGAAAAATTGGGGCTGGTTTACGGGTGACAAGGTTGCCGAAGGATTTCCGAACGTCCTTGAAAAAGCCGTCAATTATCTTGATCAGCATTTGGCGGTCGCGAAAAAATTGGACAAACCTTTAGTTATTGAAGAATTTGGTCTGCCGCGCAACAACCAATCTTTTGAGATCAACGCTTCCACATCTTTAAGAGATGAATATTACGCTAGGATATTTTCAATTCTTGAAAAACAGCCTGGCACAAACGGTTATCTGGCGGGCGCCAATTTCTGGGCTTTTGGCGGAACTGCTCGCCCGGTTAAGGGGCAAATCCTCTGGAAAGCGGGTGATGATTACATGGGCGACCCGCCGATGGAAGAGCAAGGTTTGAACACAGTTTTTGACAGCGATCAAAGCACTTGGAAAATAATTAAAACTTCGAGCGAATCTTTAAAAAAAGAGTCAAACAGTAATGACACGCATTAATTCATAAAATCGTTGTTTATTATGGTACTGGGTGAAAATTAACAGGAGACGTTGAGATGACAACTGTTGGAACTGTCGAAAGTTTATGGCGTTACCCGGTCAAAAGTATGAGCGGCGAGCAGATGACCGAAGCATTTATGGGTTTTTCCGGCTTTTACGGCGACCGTTGCTGCGCTTTCAAGAATTCAGCCGCTCGCAAAGGTGCGCCTTATCTAACTGCTAGTACGCAACCGCAAATGCTGCGCTTTTCTCCGCGATTTCGTTACCCCGAAAGAGCAATTACGCCGCCGAATTTGATTGAAGCGATGAGCATCGCTCCAGGCATTACTCCGGCAAACGGTGACGCGGAAGACATGATTTTGGACGTCGTTACGCCGTCCGGGGCGGTTGTCGCGGTTGATGATCTGGCGCTGATAAAAATGCTCGGCGAAGGATTGCGCGGTGAAAATCACCTCACGCTCGTGCGTTCAGACCGCGCG
This sequence comes from Pyrinomonadaceae bacterium, assembly GCA_040005335.1. Lineage (GTDB taxonomy): Bacteria > Acidobacteriota > Blastocatellia > Pyrinomonadales > Pyrinomonadaceae > JBBQUS01. The sequence continues at coordinate 17,090 of JBDTZD010000172.1, forward strand.
TTGA